>JAYTAC010000213.1:0-4543 GCA_043737755.1 Spirosoma sp. | reverse complement strand
GGGCCGCCGGTGCGGGCTTACCATGACCTCTTACCAACCGAGATTCACCAGGCAGGCAAAGATCAAACGCAAAGTATTGAGCGCAAACACTTGGACTTGCGCACCCGCATCAAACGATTAACGCGTCGCACGATTTGTTTCTCCAAGTCGGTTTTGATGCACGATACCGTGATTGGCCTGCTGATTAATCATCTGTTTTTCAAGTTAAATATCCACACTTGAGTCACGACCTGACGCGAACACTTCATCTTGTCCGAATCAAGTGATTATCACTAAACAGCCCACATGAAAATTGCCATCACGACCCTCGGTACGCGGGGCGACCTGCAACCCTACACTGCCCTGGGTCTGGGCTTGAAACAGGCGGGCTACGACGTGCTGTTGATCTCGTCTAAAAATGAAAAAGCGTTTGCGACGGGTTTTGGCCTTGCTTATCACGCCTTGAACGTGGATATCCAAAAAATTATGGAGGGCGAGGTTGCTCAGAAGATGGCGAAGGGTGACAATCCAGTCCGTTTTATTCTCAGTCACCTGCAAGGCTCCGTGACGTTAAAACAAATGATGGTTGCCGTCCAGGAAGAAGTTTGGGAGGCCTGTCGCGGAGCGGATGCCATTATTTATCATCCCGGTATGCCAAACGGTTATTTATCGGCCGGGAACTGGGCATTCCAGGCATTATGGCCAGTCCGTTTCCGGTAACGCCAACGAAGGACTATCCGTCTATTCTGTTCTACAGTGGCCCCCGTTTGGGTAGACTGTATAACGCATTGACTCATGCTATTTTTGAGCGGGCGTTCTGGGCCATCACGAAGTCGGCGGTCAAGGCGTTTTGGTCCGGTAAATCCAAACCGAACGTCGTTGGCACGTCGCCACCCACTCAGCTACAGGTGTCGAGTGGAATGCCGGTCGTGTACGGCTACAGCGAGCAGTTTTTCCGCCGACCCGCCGAGTGGCCCGCCAACGTTCAGGTGACGGGCCACTGGTCGGTTCCGAACGACGCCAACTGGACACCCCCCGACGACCTCGTTGCGTTTATCAACGCGGGTCCCCCGCCGGTTTACGTTGGCTTTGGCAGCATGAAGGATGCCTCAACGGCTAATGAAACGCTTGACATCGTTTCGGAAGCGATAAAACAGGTCAATCAGCGGGCCGTCGTTGCGTTGGGCTGGAATACATTGCATGGGGCCGTTCCTTCACCCAACCACCTGTTTTTAGTGGAGAGTGCTCCGCACGCCTGGCTGTTTCCGCGCATGGCCGCTGTTGTTCATCACGGCGGAGCGGGCACGACAGCCGCCGGGCTTATGGCGGGGAAACCAACGATTATCATTCCCCATTCTGCCGACCAGCCCGCCTGGGGTAAGCGCGTATATGAGTTGGGTGTCGGGTCAAAGCCAATTCCCAAAAAGAAGTTGAGTGTCAACGCATTGGTCGCTGCTCTGCAAACGGCTCTCGATCCGCTGGTGGCCGTAAAAGCGGAAGAATTGGGCCGGAAACTCAGAACGGAGAATGGCGTTGAGAAGGCAGTGAAACTCATCGACAGTTTTTTGAAAATGCAGCGACAGCCGGTTGCACAATCGCGCTCGTAGTTAGACCGTTTCCGGCAGAACCTGTACAATCGGCAGTTTCTGCAATGTAAAACGCTGCAACTAACTCCCGGAGACTTCCTGCCGTCAACGCATAGGCCGGGTGCAACGGTTGCGCCGGTATCGCATACGAATGTGGCCTGATGAGTATGTACAGCCCCGCGAGCGGTTATGTGTCCGGGAGTGAGTGTGAATCTTGCCCAACTAAAACCCAACCGGACACGTCCGAACGGGGCGGGTATTCCGACTGCATTATCGCGTAATTCATGATCTGGAAACAAGTCGTTGACCCATTCGGAAACCTTATTCCGTCGGTGCTGGTAGCGGCCGTGCCCGTCCTGTTTATTTTTTGGGCACTGATTGTCAGGAAGATGAAAGGCTACCGGGCCAGCCTGTTCGCCACCCTGATTGCCGCGTGCATCGCCATTTTCGTGTATGGGATGCCTGTCAAATTAGCCCTGCTGTCGGCCGCGCACGGTGCCCTGTATGGCCTGTTCCCCATCTGCTGGTTAGTTGTCATGGCGGTGTTTTTGTTCAACCTGACGGTCAGCAGCGGTCAGTTCGAGATTATCAGGCACGGTATGGCGTCCATCACGGCCGACCGGCGGCTTCAGGCGTTGCTCATTGCGTTTTCGTTCGGGTCGTTTTTAGAGGGTACTGCCGGTTTTGGAGCACCGGTGGCCATCACGGCGGCCATGCTGATTGGCCTGGGCTTCAATCCGCTCTACGCGTCGGGCATCTGCCTGATTGCCAACACAGCACCCGTTGCCTTTGGCTCCATCGGGATTCCCATTACGGTAGCCTCGCAGGTGTCGGGCATTCCCGAAATGCCCATTTCGCAGATGGTCGGCCGAACGCTGCCCATCCTGTCCGTTTTGCTGCCGTTCTACCTCGTCACGATCATTGCCGGTTTCCGCCGGGCATTGGAAGTCGGACCGGCTGCGCTGGTGTCGGGCGTGTCGTTCGCGTTTTTGCAGTGGTTCACGGCCAACTACCTGGGACCGGCTTTGCCCGACGTGATTGCCGGTCTCGGCTCGATTGTCTGCCTGATGATTTTCCTGAGGGTCTGGAAACCCAAAACCGTCTGGCGATTTGCTAACGAACCTGCCCCCACCATCACCGGCGCAGCCTACACGAGCGGGCAGATTCTCCGGGCCTGGTCACCCTTCATCGTGCTTACCATCACCATCATCACCTGGGGGTTGCAGCCGGTCAAAGACGTGCTCAATTCGCTGGGGCTGGTCCAGTTCAATTTTCCCGGACTGCACAACGTCATTTTGGGGAGCGACGGTAATCTATTGTCGAAGGTATTCAAGATCAATTACTTATCGGCTGCGGGAACGGCTATCCTGATTTCCGCTCTTATCGCCATCCCACTCATCGGCCTGACCTACCGGGAAGGAATGCGGGTATTCGGGGCGACGCTCAGTCAACTGAAGTTTCCGATTCTCACCATCGCGTCGGTGCTGGCGTTTGCCTACATCGTCAACGACTCCGGCATCACCGGCACATTGGCGGCTGTGCTGGCCGGTACGGGTTCCCTGTTTCCGTTCTTCGCGCCCATGCTCGGCTGGCTGGGGGTGTTCATCACCGGCTCCGACACGTCGGCCAACGCCCTGTTCAGCAAACTCCAGTACGACACTGCTACGGCCATCGGGGTAGACCCCGTCGTGACCGTGGCGGCCAACGTGTCGGGTGGGGTGGTGGGCAAAATGATTTCTCCCCAGTCGATTGCCGTTGCCGCAGCCGCCGGGAATTTAGTGGGTCAGGAGTCGGCGTTGTTTCGCTTCACGGTGAAGCACAGTTTCTACATGCTGGCCTTTATTTGTTGCCTCACGCTGGCCCAGGCCTACGTCCTGAAGGAGTGGATTCCGACTTATGACATGCGCGATGTCAAACAAACGGCCGCAGCATCCGGCGCAGCGCGGGGGTACGCCTATCTGCTGTTGTTGGCCGTCCTGCTGGCGTCGCTGGCATTCGTTATTTACCGCACCCGCCGGACTGAAAAGCCAGTGCCGGATGTCGCGTAGCCGCGAAATAGTTGTAGATTCGGACTCTTCACAATCCGCCTGCCCCCGCAGCGATTGATGCTGAAATTAGCTAACTCACCACCTCCGTTTACTCCTGATGCCCCATTCCATAGCCCCGCCGATACGTTTTCTGTTTAGTTTGATTGCCGTTTTTGCAACCACCATCGCCTTACAGGCCCAGCCGTTCGGCAAGTCAGAAATCGCCCGCTGGCAGCAACGGGCGAAGCAGGTTACCATCACCCGCGACACATGGGGCATTCCCCACATCTACGGCAAAACCGACGCCGACGTGGTGTTCGGGCTGCTGTTCAGTCAGTGCGAAGATGATTTTGAGCGGGTCGAAGAGAATTACATCACCGCCATCGGTCGACTCGCCGAGGTGGAGGGCGAATCGGCCCTGTACCACGACCTGCGGGCGCGGCTGTTCTTGGACTCGACCCAGGCCATTGCCATCTACAAAAAAAGCCCGGCCTGGATGACGCAGTTGCTCGATGCGTTTGCCGACGGTACGAACTATTACCTCCACACGCACCCCGACGTTAAACCAAAACTCCTGAACCGTTTCCAGCCGTGGATGCCGCTTATGTTCAGCGAGGGCAGTATCGGCGGTAACATCAGTGTGGTGTCCGTTGAGCGGCTGCGGGCATTTTATGAACAGCGTAAATCGACATCGCTCAATAATGCCCGTCCCCGGACCGCCGATGTCGACCCCTACGAGCGCGAATCCGTTGGTTCGAACGGCTTTGCCATTGCGCCCGCCAAAAGTGCCACCAAAAACGCGCTGCTGCTCATTAACCCGCACACGTCGTTCTACTTCCGGTCGGAGGTGCAGATGGTTAGCCAGGCTGGGCTGAATGCGTATGGAGCCGTTACGTGGGGTCAGTTCTTCGTTTATCAGGGCTTTAACGAAAACTGCGGCTGGATGCACAC
>JAYTAC010000212.1:0-4544 GCA_043737755.1 Spirosoma sp. | reverse complement strand
AGGGCACTAAAGAAGAGATCACCCGCCAGCCCATTCAGGAAAAATGACGTGCCGTTGTAGAAGGCCAGCCCGGCGACGTAGCAGGTCAACAAGCCCGCTGCGGTTTGTGGATAGAAGACGCTGCCGTACCAAACGGCGAAGTTGGTAATCAGGAAGAACACAACAGAGGCCGTAACCGAAGCGGCTGCAACGCGCATTGCCGTTGGTTGCCGGAGCATCCACACGCCCAGCAGCCACGTCAGGCCGAAGCTCAGGTATACCGCGCCCATGCTGCTGTGAAAGCCGATCAGCGCATCGCTCAGAAACATGGCCGCCAATGGAGCCGCCAAGCCCAGCCACTTCCGCTCAAACATAGCCGCTCCGAACAAGGCCAGTGCGGCAATGGGCGTGAAATTCGGCCAGTGCGGGATCAGCCGAAACAGGGCTGTTGCCAGCACGATGGTAATCAGCGTAAGGGGACGGATGGGAAGCGACTTCATGGACTGTGTCAGCGGTTGATGTAGTGAATCGTGTAGGATGACCCCGATAGAGTCAGTTTGGTAACGGCACCGTAGTTAAGATTGATACGATACGCATTCTGCAAAGATAAATCCAGAAACAGACACAGCAAAGCCCGGATCACTCCGCCGTGCGAAACGACGAACACCGGTTGAGAAGATGGATGGTCGGCTAACGGCAGAATTTGTTCGTGCCAGAACGTGCCTACCCGGTCAAACACAGTTTGAAAGGTCTCGCCGTTGGGCGTTGGAACATTCACGAAATCGGCCATCCACGGGTCCAGTGCGTCGCGGCTGATGTCGGCCCACGGCACCATCTCCCAGTCGCCGAAGTGAAATTCCTTCAGCCGGTCGTCGAACTGCAGCGACGGTCTGGCGGTGTCAGGCTCGCTCTCTGCTGCCAGCCGCTCCGGCCGGTATCGCACTGGCGCACCGCGGTTCCCCGCCGGGACCGGAGCGGGACCGGCCGAGGCCAAGTCGTCGGCTAACCGGCGGCATCGGGTGAGGGGCGACGAGAAAATGGCGCGGGGATCGGCGGGCAGGTGTTCCCGCAGTCGATTAAACTGCTCATCGTAATTATCAGCCAACTCAACGTCCGACTGTCCGTAGGCGACGCTCCGCCCCACGGCAACTTCGGTATGGCGAATGAGGTAAATGTCCATTGATTAAACAGAAATCCACAAAAGAGATACGAACGATAGATAGACAATGACTTCGGCGAGTTGCTGGGTGGCACCAAGACAATCGCCGGTGTAGCCGCCGAGCCATTTCCTGAAAAAGCCGATGAGCCGCCAGCGAATTAATACCAGCGGAATCAGAAAGGTCAGATAAATCCACAAACCCGTGTGGGCGACCAATGCCAGCAGCGGGAGCAGTCCGAGCAGCGCAGCTACCGACAGCTGTGCGGGCGTGATGCCCTGCGCAATGGGTTTCGCCTTTGAGTCGAGGTCCTCGCGGGCGTAGGGCAGGGCGCGGATGACGGTCGCGGCCGTCAGTCGGCTCAGGCTGTGCGCCGAAACATACTTCAGCACCACCGCCCAGCCGAACGCTTCGACGCCGAGCAGGGCCTGCAACGCAAAAAATTTCACCGCCAGCAGTAGTCCCAGCCCGATGGTGCCGTAGGTACCCAGCCGACTGTCTTTCATGATGGTCAGAATCTGCATTTTGTTCCAGCCCCCCCCGAACCCGTCGCACGTATCGGCAAAACCGTCTTCGTGAAACGCCCCCGTTGCCCAGACCGTCGCCACCATGCTGAACAGAACGGGCAGGTAAGCGGGCGGAAACAGCACTGTGCCGAGCCAGTAGGTGCCAACGCCAATGCCACCCACGATCCAGCCGATGAGCGGAAAGTACATCGTTGCCCGGTTGAGCGCATCGGCCGAGTGGTCAATGTGTTTTGGCACCGGCAGGCGGGTGTAAAACATCAGGGCAGTGAAGAAGAGGTGCATAAATTCACAAACTGTCCATCGTCGCCATTTCGTTCAGCATGGCCACGGCAGCCTGCACGAGCGGATAAGCGAGGGCGCAGCCGGTGCCTTCGCCCAATCGCAGGTCTAAGTAAAGTAATGGTTTAATGTGAAGAAACTCCAGCATCAGCCGGTGGCCCGCTTCGTCGGACTGGTGGCAGAAGATGCAGTTGGTCAGCACAGCCGGGTTCAGCGCGTGGGCAACCAGCAGGGCCGCCGTCGCAATGAATCCGTCGACCAGAACGATCATTCCGTTCTCGACGGCCTGGAGCATCCCGCCCGCGATGGCCGCAATCTCCAGACCGCCCATTGCCGCCAGCACCGCTACTGGCCCGGTCAGGTGAGCGTGTCGGTCGGCAACGGCCTGTAGGACAGACAGTTTGCGGGCCAGTCCATCGTCGTCCAGACCGGTGCCGCGTCCCACGCATTGTTCCAGTGGCAAGCCCGTTAGCCGGTGCATCAGCAGGGCGGCCGACGAGGTGTTGCCAATGCCCATTTCGCCGAAACCAACGATGGTACAGCCCCGGTGCCTGACGCCGTTAACGAGTGTTTTTCCGGCGTCTAAGGCCGCTTCGCACTCGTCGGGCGTCATGGCGGGTTCGTGGAGCATGTTGCGCGTACCGGACCGGATTTTGTACTTGACCAGCGAGTCTAAATTTCCGGGGAGCGTACCGTTCACGCCCACGTCGCAGACGAGCAACAGGATGCCGTTTTGTCGGCAGAAGACGTTGATGGCTGCTCCGCCCGCCATAAAGTTATTGACCATGCCGTGCGTGACGGTGGCCGGATACGCGCTCACGCCCTCGGCTGCCAGACCGTGGTCGGCCGCGAATACGATCAGATGCGGGTTGGTAAGAGCGGGCGTTTCGGTTTGCTGAATCAGCGCGATTTGCAGGGCTAATTCCTCTAAGCGGCCGAGCGCACCAACGGGTTTGGTTTTGTTGTCGATGCGCTGACGGATTCGGTATTCTAACGTATTGGATTGACTAAATTCGTCCATGAGAGCGGGGAGGGAGCCGGGTTACGGTACCGAACAAAAGCCCAAAGTTCCGAAAATCGCAGATAGGAATGGACAAAACAGTGCCAGAAATGCCCGCGGTATGTACTACGGCACTCGTACCGCCATCAGTGATTGCGTAAACTTATTCGTAGATTTATTTCCGGCAAGAGAGGCCCCTCAACTCAACTGATTCACTGCATCCTATTGAAAACCATGACTTATCGACTCTACATTCCTGCGCTGTTGCTGAACCTGATCTCCCTGATCGCACTGGCCCAAACCGAGGAACCCATCCGGCTCAACACGGGTTCGCTCGTTCTCGATGGTACGCTCACTCTGCCCGCCAACGCCACAAAACCGGTGCCGGTCGTGTTGCTGATCGCCGGTTCTGGTCCCACTGACCGCGACGGAAATATCTCCGTCCCGGCGGGCCGACCCAACGGCGTGAAAGCCGGTTCATACCGGATGCTGGCCGACAGTCTGGCGAAACTCGGCGTGGCGGTTGTTCGCTACGATAAGCGTGGAGTTGGCCGTAGTGTACGGGTGGATATGAGCGAAAAGAATTTAACATTTGAGACCTATATTCAGGATGCCACCGCCTGGCTCGACCAACTACGGGCCGACAAACGGTTTTCGCGCTTTGCCGTTGTGGGTCACAGCGAAGGGTCACTGATTGGAATGGTGGCGGCCCACCAGACCAAAGCCAATGCGTTTGTTTCGTTGGCTGGGCCGGGCAGCGACATTGCCACCAAGCTGAAAGCGCAGTTGGGACCTCAGTTGCCCGAAACAGCCAGACAGTCTGTTTTCAACGCTCTCGACTCGCTGAAGGCCGGTTTGGAAGTTACCCCGCCAACTCAGTACCCGGTCATTCGGCAGATGTTCCGACCGAGCGTTCAACCTTACATGATTTCGTGGATGAAGTACGACCCGGCGGTCCAACTCAGGTTGCTGACCATACCGGTGCTCATTATTCAGGGCAAACGGGATATACAGGTGATGGTAGCCGACGCCGAATTGCTAAAAGCTGCCCGGCCTGACGCGACGATGGTGTTGTTTGACGAGATGAACCACATCCTGAAAAACGCCCCGGCCGACCGTACCGAGAATTTCAAGACATACAGCAATCCGACCCTGCCCCTCACGCCCGGTCTCGCCACTGCCATTGCCGATTTCGTGAAGTAGCGTACCCACGGGCTTCAGCGGTAGCGGTCGTCCGTCCGTGTTTTGCGATCACGGACTGAAGCGGCAGCGGCCGACCGTCCGTGGGTACATCAATTTGCCGAGTAGTACTGCAGATACGCAACGAGCCGCTCGAAGTGCAGTTGCTCGTGTGGATTCTGGGTCTGGCGGATGAGCAACTGCCGGTAGCTGTCGATGAGACCGTTGAAGCGGGGGTTGTGATTCAGGCGGGCGGCAATCAGGCCTTTGTAGCAGCGGTGCGTCTGGTTATAGACGTAGAGACAGGGCAGCGATACGCCCTCATTCAGCAATCGGTCGAGGGTAGATAGTGTGCACGACGTTTCCAGAAAATCAAACCCCTGATCGGTGAAGAAGTCCCCGATTAGCCCGCAGGTGTCGGCG
>JAYTAC010000211.1:0-1759 GCA_043737755.1 Spirosoma sp. | reverse complement strand
CAAAACCCCGGTCAGGTGCTGACCGCCACGCAGCAAAAACGCTGGAACCAAGCGAAAGGACGGGGCGACAAGCCCGGCGAAAACCCGGTAGCCATCGTCACCCAAGCTGAAGCAGAGATCGCCGAGAAAACCAAAGCGGCCGACGTAAAGGGCACAAAAACGTGGGTCTACAAAGCCGATAACGTCCGCGATTTTGCCTTCGCCAGCAGCCGCAAGTTCATCTGGGATGCCCTGCAACCAACCGTCGAAGGCAAGCCCGTTTGGGCGATGTCGCTCTACCCGAAAGAAGCCAATCCACTTTGGGGACAGTATTCGACCCGCTTGGTGGCGCACACGCTGAAGTCATATTCCCGCCGGACAATCGCGTATCCGTATCCCGTGGCCTACTCCGTTCACGGTCCCGTTGGCGGCATGGAATACCCAATGATGTCGTTCAACGGTGCCCGGCCCGAAGCCGATGGAACTTACTCGCAGGGCACCAAAAACTTTCTGATTTTGGTGGTTATTCACGAAGTGGGGCATAACTTTTTCCCCATGATCGTCAACTCCGACGAACGGCAGTGGTCGTGGATGGACGAAGGGCTGAACAGTTTTTTGGAGGGATTGGCTTGTTTGGAGTGGGATGCCGACTTCCCCGCGCGGGGCATCGAGCCGCAGTCGATAGTGCCGTATATGCAGCTTGATTCGACCCAGCAGGTGCCTATCATGAGCAGTTCGGACAATATTCTGCCCAACACGTTCGGGCCGAATGCTTACAGCAAACCCGCTACGGCACTCAACATCCTGCGTGAGACGGTGATGGGCCGCGAACTGTTCGATTACGCCTTTAAAGAATACGCCCGCCGGTGGGCCTTCAAATCGCCCGAGCCCGCCGACTTTTTCCGTACGCTTGAAGATGCATCGGGCGTCGACCTGGACTGGTTCTGGAAGGGCTGGTTCTACGGCGTTCAACCCGTGGATCAATCGCTGGTAAAGGTCGACTGGTTTCAGGCGGGTAGTCAAAACCCCGACGTGTCGAAAGGCGAGTCTCGGGCGGTTGCCCAACGCCGGGCCAATACGGTTAGCAAACAGCGCGACGCAGCGACTAAGAACGAGACCGTCGTGGCACAGGACTCAACTATGACCGATTTTTATAATCGCTACGATCCGTTCGCTGTTACGGACGACGACAAGAAGAAGTACCAGGATTATTTAGCCACGCTGAGCGACGACGAGCGGAAGTTAGCCGACGCGGGCACGAACTTTTACACCCTGTCGCTCAAGAATAAAGGTGGTCTGCCCATGCCGGTTATCGTGCGGATGCAGTTCGAGGACGGAACCGATTCGGTAGCCCGCTTCCCCGCCGAAATATGGCGCTTCAACGATGCACAGATCAAAAAAGTGATTGCTACCAACAAGAAGGTAACGCAGTGGACACTCGACCCATACCGGGAAATCGCCGACATCAACACCGAAGACAACAGCTTTCCACCCGTGGCCGAGCCGACACGCTTCCAGTTGTTCAAACAGCAACAACGGAGTGCCGGTGGCGAACCCAATCCTATGCAGCAACAACGCCAGCGACCAACGACCGCCCAGCCACCAGCCGCGCAGGGCAGCGGCAAGAACTAAACCCAACAACCTGACATAAACCATGAGAAAAAACCTCCTCCTTTCCGGCCTGATGCTCTGGTCGGCCGCTGCGCTGGCTCAGGCACCGACCGCCCCAACGCAGAACGCCAATACGCGTTTTGAGCAGTTGGGACCCATGTTGCCCACG
>JAYTAC010000210.1:0-1763 GCA_043737755.1 Spirosoma sp. | reverse complement strand
TGAATTCTTTTTCGGTCGGGGAGAGTAAAATCAATGGATTAGTGGTCGATTTGAGACAACGTCTTTTTAATTTTACGCAACGCAACGGCTTTCTTCTCCGTTGTCAGAGCGAAACCAACAGCCGACAGAACCCGCTTCCATGCAACAGGTTAACCCACTTCGCACCCTGACCACGTACAAAACTGCCTGGCTTCGTCAGGATATTCCGGCTGGTATATCGGTCTTTCTGATTGCCTTACCACTTTGTCTGGGCATTGCCTTAGCGTCGGGGGCACCGTTGTTTGCGGGTTTGGTGGCGGGCATGATCGGCGGCATCGTCGTTGGCTTTTTGTCCGGCTCCGAAGTCAGCGTCAGCGGTCCGGCGGCCGGTTTAGCCGTTATCGTGGCCGACGCCATCGCAAAAGTAGGGTCTTACGAAGCATTTTTAGTAGCGGTGGTGCTGGCGGGCGTCATGCAGTTGGTGCTGGGGCTGGTCAAAGCCGGGCGGTTCAGCAGTTTCTTCCCCGACAGCGTCATCAAAGGTATGCTCGTTGCCATTGGCTTAGTCATCATCCTGAAACAGATTCCGCACGCCCTCGGCCGTGACAACGATTACGAAGGTCAGTTTGCATTTCAGCAGTTGGCCGATGGCGAGAACACCCTGTCCGAAATATACCGGGCCGTGGAAACGGCCAGTACCGGCGCGGTCATTATCAGCGTGGTGTCGCTGGCGTTTTTGATCGGGTGGGAGCGAATGTCGGGCCGGAGTACGCGGACTTTCTTCAAGAGTTTCCCGGCGGCATTGGTCGTGGTGGTGCTTGGCGTGGCGATGAACGAATTTTTCCGGGTGTCCATGCCAGCCTGGTACGTTGGCGACACGGCCCATCAGCACATGGTTCAGATTCCGACCATTTCCCCCGGCCAGAGTCTGTTCTCCATCTTCGACTTCCCCGATTTCAGCGTTCTGAGCAACCCGGCCATTTACACCGTTGCGGCTACCATTGCCGTGGTGGCCAGTTTAGAAACGCTGCTGAACCTCGAAGCCTCCGACCGGCTCGACGCGGGCAAGCGCGTTTCCTCTACCAACCAGGAATTGATTGCGCAGGGGATAGGCAACACGCTCTCGGGTCTGATCGGAGGCCTGCCGGTTACGTCGGTGGTGGTGCGGACGTCGGCCAACATCTACGGCGGTGCCCGAACGCGGCTGTCGGCCATACTCCACGGCGTTTTTCTGCTGGTTGCCGTCTTTTTTGGCGGGCCACTGCTGAACCTCGTCCCGCTGTCGTGTTTGGCGGCCGTGCTGATTATGGTCGGTTACAAGTTGGCCAAACCGAGCCTGTTCAAAAAAATGTACAAAGAAGGGTGGAGCCAGTTTGTGCCGTTCATCATCACCGTCATCGGCATCGTCTTCACCGACTTGCTGAAGGGTATTGCGCTGGGAACGGTGGTGGGTATTCTGTACGTGCTGTACACCAATTTTCAGTCCTCGATTCGGGTTAACCGCGATGGTAACCGGGTGCGCATCGTGTTCACCAAAGACATGTATTTTCTCAACAAACCCCAGTTGAAAGAAGCTCTCACGGCCCTTCAGCCCGGTGATGAGGTGGTGATCGACGGCAGCAAAGCCCCTTTCATTGACCACGATATCTACAATATGCTCCACGACTACCGCGACACGGCCCAGGTGCAGGGGATCGCCTACGAACTGCACGAGGTGAAACTGATTCCCCCAACGAGCAAGCAGCGGCTGGCGGTGCTGACGAATGAGTAACATGGTCAATTCC
>JAYTAC010000209.1:0-10980 GCA_043737755.1 Spirosoma sp. | reverse complement strand
CACTGGGACGCAACATGAAGGTTGCCTTCATGCCGTGGCAGGGTTATAACTTTGAGGATGCCATCGTGATTTCGGAACGCGTTGTGCGTGAGGATATTTTCACGTCGATTCACATTGAAGAATTCGAGCTGGAAGTGCGCGACACGAAGCGGGGTGAGGAGGAATTAACCTCTGAGATTCCAAACGTAAGCGAAGAAACGGTTCGCAACCTCGATGAGAGCGGTATTGTCCGTGTAGGAACAGAAGTGAAAGAGGGAGATATCCTGATCGGAAAAATCACGCCGAAAGGTGAGAGTGATCCGACGCCGGAAGAGAAACTCCTGCGGGCTATTTTCGGCGACAAAGCCGGTGATGTGAAGGATGCATCAAAGAAGGCACCACCGTCGCTGAAGGGCATTGTTATTGATACCAAGTTGTTTGCACGCCCGGCAAAGGAAGACCGGGGCAAGCACAAGGACGAGGTAAAGGTGCTAATGAAAAAGTACGGCCGTGAGTTAACCGACTTCCGCGCCCGCATGGTTGACAAGATGGTTGATTTGCTGGATGGCAAAACCACCCAGGGCGTCAAGCACAAATTTGGGGATGATGTAGTTAGCAAAGGAGTGAAGTTTTCCCGCAAGAATATTACGGAGAACCTGTTCCCGGACAAGAACAATTATCGCGATGAGAGTACGTATGCTGTTCCCGAAGAGGCTAACCTGCTGTCGGACCTGAACTTAGAAAGCTGGACGGACGACGACAAGCTCAATAAGATGATTGTCCAATTAGTGAAGAGTTTCACTAATCGTCGGAGTGAAATCACGGGTCGGTTCAAGCGTGAGCGTTTCGCTCTTGAAGTAGGTGACGAACTCCCGGCAGGTATCGTGAAATTAGCCAAAGTGTACATCGCCAAGAAGCGTAAGCTAAAGGTGGGAGACAAGATGGCCGGTCGTCACGGAAACAAAGGGGTAGTTGCCCGGATTGTGCGTGATGAAGACATGCCGTTTCTGGAGGATGGGACTAAAGTTGACATTGTGCTGAATCCACTGGGCGTACCATCCCGGATGAACCTCGGGCAGATTTACGAAACTGTACTTGCTTGGGCTGGTCAGAAACTGAACCGTAAATACGCAACGCCGATTTTCGACGGGGCATCGGAGCAACAGGTTGTTGACGAACTGAACGAAGCCAGTTTGCCATCGTTCGGTCGGACGTTCCTCTACAATGGTCTGACGGGTGAGCGTTTCGATCAGCCGGTGACTGTTGGCATCATTTACATGCTGAAGTTGGGTCACTTGGTGGACGACAAGATGCACGCCCGTTCGATTGGTCCCTACTCCCTCATTACACAGCAGCCGTTGGGTGGTAAAGCCCAGTTTGGCGGTCAGCGGTTTGGTGAGATGGAGGTATGGGCACTGGAAGCTTTCGGAGCTTCGCACATCCTTCAGGAAATCCTGACCGTGAAATCCGATGACGTAGTCGGTCGGGCAAAGGCGTACGAGGCCATCGTGAAAGGCGAAAATTTGCCGAAGCCGAACATTCCTGAATCGTTCAACGTACTCGTTCACGAGTTGCGCGGTTTAGCACTTGAAATCACGCTTGAATAGTTCAGTTAATAAGTTGGTGAGTCAATGAGTTGCTGACGCAGACATTATTTCTACGTCAGCAACCTACTAACTCACTAACCGACCAGCTAACTGACTCCTTCTAACTACTATAATCTCCAACTAATGTCGTTCAAAAAGAACAAAAAACTCAACAGCGACTTTGCCACTGTGACTATCAGTCTGGC
Organism: Spirosoma sp.; assembly: GCA_043737755.1. Lineage (GTDB taxonomy): Bacteria > Bacteroidota > Bacteroidia > Cytophagales > Spirosomataceae > Spirosoma. The sequence goes on along the minus strand of JAYTAC010000209.1, from coordinate 9,209 downwards.
ATCGCCCGAGTCCATTCTGGAGAGCTCCTATGGCGAAGTGACACAGCCGGAGACAATTAATTACCGGACCTACAAACCAGAAATGGGCGGCTTATTCTGCGAGCGCATCTTCGGGCCGGTGAAGGACTGGGAATGCCACTGCGGAAAATACAAGCGGATTCGCTACAAAGGCATTATCTGCGACCGCTGTGGGGTTGAAGTGACCGAGAAAAAAGTGCGCCGGGAGCGTATGGGCCACATCGAACTGGTGGTGCCTGTTGCGCACATCTGGTACTTCCGCAGTTTGCCAAACAAAATTGGTTATCTGTTGGGCCTTTCGACCAAGAAACTCGACCAAATTATTTATTACGAACGGTACATGGTGGTGCAGCCCGGCATCAAAGCCGAGGATGGCATCAACCAGTTGGACTTCCTGACGGAAGACGAGTACCTCGATATCATTGACAAGCTGCCGAGTAACAATCAGCACCTTGACGATAAGGACCCGAATAAATTCATCGCCAAGATGGGGGCTGAGTCTTTGGAGATGCTGCTGTCGCGGGTAAACCTTGACGAACTGTCTTATTCGCTCCGTCACGCGGCCGCTACCGACACATCGCAGCAACGGAAAGCCGAAGCACTGAAGCGGTTGAAAGTCGTGGAAGCATTCCGGGAAGCAAACGGTCGGATCGAGAACCGCCCTGAGTGGATGATTATTAAGATGGTGCCGGTGATTCCACCCGAACTGCGGCCGCTTGTTCCTTTGGATGGTGGCCGGTTTGCCACGTCTGACCTGAACGATTTGTACCGCCGGGTTATCATTCGGAACAACCGTCTGAAACGTCTGATCGAGATCAAAGCACCGGAAGTGATTCTGCGCAACGAGAAGCGGATGCTACAGGAAGCAGTTGACTCGCTGTTTGACAACTCGCGGAAAGTAAATGCCGTTCGTTCGGAGGGAAACCGGGCACTTAAGTCGCTGTCCGACATGCTGAAGGGTAAGCAGGGCCGTTTCCGGCAAAACTTGCTTGGTAAGCGCGTTGACTACTCGGGTCGTTCGGTTATTGTTGTCGGTCCTGAGTTGAAACTGCACGAATGTGGTTTGCCAAAGGATATGGCGGCTGAATTGTTCAAGCCGTTCGTGATTCGCAAACTCATTGAGCGAGGTATCGTCAAAACGGTGAAGTCGGCCAAGAAAATCGTTGACCGGAAAGACCCCGTTATCTGGGATATTCTGGAAAACGTCCTCAAAGGTCACCCTGTTCTGCTGAACCGGGCACCAACGTTGCACCGCTTGGGTATTCAGGCGTTCCAGCCCAAACTCATTGAGGGTAAAGCCATTCAGCTGCACCCTCTCGTCTGTACGGCGTTTAACGCTGACTTTGATGGTGACCAGATGGCTGTCCACGTGCCGTTGGGTCAGGAAGCCGTGTTGGAAGCATCGCTGTTGATGCTGGCGTCGCACAACATTCTGAATCCTGCTAATGGTGCGCCGATTACGGTGCCATCGCAGGACATGGTGTTGGGCTTATACTACGTGACCAAAGGCCGTAAGAGCATTCCCGAGTATCCTATCACGGGTGAGGGGATGATATTCTACGGTGCCGAAGAGGTCATCATTGCCATGAACGAGGGCAAGGTTTCCAAGCACGCCAATATCAAGTGCCGGGTGAAGGTTCGGGATGAGAACGGCGAGTTGGTTCTTAAGCTAATTGATACGGTAGCTGGTCGGCTATTGTTCAATCAGGCAGTGCCGCAAGAAGTTGGATTTATCAACGAGTTGCTGACGAAAAAGAAGCTACAGCAGATTATTGCGCTGATCTTCAAGATTTCGGGTGGCGCACGGACGGCTCAGTTCCTTGACGAAATCAAAGAACTCGGGTTTCAGATGGCGTTCAAAGGTGGCTTATCCATCGGTTTGAGCGATGTCATGATTCCTGATGCAAAGCAGGGCCTTGTGGCTGAAGCGAAAGCTGAAGTGCAGACCGTCTGGGATAACTACCTGATGGGTCTCATCACTGAAAACGAGCGTTACAATCAGGTTATTGACATTTGGACACGGGTAAACTCGAAGCTGACCGAGACGTTGATGAAGCAACTCGAAGCGGATCAGGGCGGTTTTAACTCAATCTACATGATGATGCACTCGGGTGCCCGTGGTTCCCGTGAGCAGATTCGTCAGTTGGGTGGTATGCGGGGTTTGATGGCCAAGCCGCAGAAAAATCTGCAAGGATCGGTTGGTGAGATCATTGAAAACCCGATCCTGTCAAACTTTAAGGAAGGTCTTGATGTGTTGGAGTACTTTATCTCGACGCACGGTGCCCGGAAAGGTCTGGCGGATACGGCCCTGAAAACGGCCGATGCTGGCTACCTGACCCGTCGTTTGCACGACGTGGCACAGGACGTAATCATCAGTGAAGATGATTGTGGTACGCTTCGCGGATTGCAGGTGTCGGCACTGAAAGACAACGAGGACATTGTTGAGCCATTGTCGGAGCGTATCTTGGGCCGGACTACGGTTCACGACATTTATGATCCGCTCCTGAAAGGTGAAGACGGTAAGCCGTTGTTGATCCTTGCGTCAGGCGAGTTGATTACTGAAGAGGTAGCGGCTCAAATTGACGAAACGAGCATCGAAACGGTCGAAATTCGGTCGGTGTTGACGTGCGAATCGCGGCAGGGCGTCTGTGCCAAATGCTACGGTCGCAACTTGGCATCGGGTCGGATGGTCGACATTGGCGAAGCGGTCGGTGTTATTGCCTCGCAGTCGATTGGTGAGCCGGGTACGCAGTTGACACTGCGGACGTTCCACGTCGGTGGTACGGCGTCCAACATTGCGGTTGATGCGTCGATCAAAGCCAAATTCGACGGACTCATTGAGTTCGAGGAGATGCGGACGGTCGAGCTGAAAGACAACGAAGGTGGTTCTCAGGCAATCGTCATGGGCCGTTCGGGAGAGATTCGTATTGTGAATCCTGCCGACCGTAATGTGGTGCTGATCAGCAACAACGTTCCGTACGGCGCGTTCCTGCGCGTGAAGGATGGCGACATCGTGAAGAAAGGCGACGACATCTGCGCCTGGGACCCTTACAACGCCGTAATTCTTTCGGAACTGACGGGTACGTTATCATTCGATGCAGTTGAAGACGGCATTACCTATCGTGAGGAGTTTGACGAACAGACGGGCTTCCAGGAGAAAGTAATCATTGAAACCCGCGACAAAGCCAAGAACCCGGCTATCGTGGTGAGTGGCACCAGTACGTTGTTGCTTCATCTTGAGGAGACACAAGCCGGTCAGTTGCAGAAAAGCTACAACCTGCCGGTTGGGTCGCGTTTGGTAGTGAAGGAAGGACAGGCAATCAAGGCTGGTCAGCCTCTGGCGAAGATTCCTCGTAATGTGGGCAAGACCCGTGACATCACGGGTGGATTGCCACGGGTAACGGAACTGTTTGAAGCCCGGAACCCATCGAACCCCGCTGTAGTGAGCGAGATCGACGGTGTTGTAACATACGGCACTATCAAGCGTGGTAATCGGGAAATCTTCATCGAATCAAAAGACGGTACGCGCAAAAAATACCTAGTGCCGCTGTCGAAGTTTATCCTTGTGCAGGATAATGACTTTGTGCGGGCCGGTGCTCCGTTGTCCGACGGTGCCATTACGCCGAGCGATATTCTGGCCATCAAAGGTCCGACGGCCGTTCAGGAGTACTTGGTAAACGAGATTCAGGAGGTGTACCGCTTACAGGGTGTGAAAATTAATGATAAGCACATCGAAGCCATTGTTCGGCAGATGATGCAGAAAGTAGAAATCATCGACTCCGGTGACACCAATTTCCTTGAGGGACAGGTAGTTGATAAGTTCTCATTCCGTGAAGAGAACGACAAGATGCTCGACGCCAAAGTAGTAATGGAAGCCGGTGATTCAGAGAACCTGAAGCCGGGCATGATCGTGACGACCCGGCGTTTGCGCGACGAAAACTCCAGTTTGAAGCGTCGTGACATGGCTCTGGTGACCGTACGCGATGCGATGGCGGCCGTTTCGCAGCCAACGCTGATGGGTATCACCCAGTCGTCGCTCGGCACGGACAGCTTCATTTCGGCGGCTTCGTTCCAGGAAACAACGAAAGTATTGAGCGAAGCCTCGATCCGGGGCAAGCGCGACGTGCTCGACGGCCTGAAAGAGAACGTGATTGTTGGTCACCTGATCCCGGCCGGTACGGGGCTGCGTCGTTATCAAAGCGCAATCATCGGCTCGAAAGAGGAACTTGAGGTAATCACCGAATCAAAAGAGCAGTTTACCCGGAGCAAGAAAAAAGCAACGGCTTAACGCACTGGATTGAACTGTATGCAAAAACGCCCTGGCCATCACTGACCGGGGCGTTTTTTTAATACATATTCTTGTTAAATGATAGTAACTATGACACCTCCCCAACAAAACCAGGAAGGCTCAATCGATGTCGAGTTGAGCGAAGAAATTGCTGAGGGCACTTACGCCAATCTGGCTATGATCGCCCACTCGAATAGTGAGTTTATTCTGGACTTTATTCGCCTGATGCCGGGCGTACCCAAAGCCAAAGTAAAGGCACGCATTATTCTGACGCCTGAACACACCAAGCGACTGCTGGAAGCCCTACGCGAGAACATCAGCCGGTTTGAGGAAGCTTACGGAGACATTAACAGCCCGACCGATACGTTTGGTGGATTTCCGAGTGGGGGCTTCGGTGGGCCGGTGGGACAAGCCTGAGATAGGCCACGGATGAATGTCTCGCAAATACTTGTCCGTCAGGACTTGGCATCCTGTCAGTTCTCCGTATCTTTGCACCTCAAAATTCGGGAGGACTGTTTTTCACAAACTACTTTAAGAATGCCTACCATACAACAATTGGTGCGCAAGGGCCGCGAAAAACTGGTCGACAAGTCGAAGTCGCCAGCTTTGGATTCCTGCCCACAACGTCGGGGCGTATGCACACGAGTGTATACGACGACGCCGAAGAAGCCGAACTCGGCTCTTCGTAAAGTTGCCCGCGTTCGTCTGACGAACGGCCGGGAAGTAAATGCCTACATTCCGGGCGAAGGTCACAACCTACAGGAACACTCGATTGTGCTGATTCGCGGTGGCCGGGTGAAAGACTTGCCGGGTGTTCGTTATCACATCATTCGGGGTGCTTTGGATACGGCCGGCGTGAGTGGTCGTCTGCAAAGCCGTTCGAAATATGGTGCAAAACGTCCAAAGCCAGGTCAGGCTCCAGTAAAAGGCGGAAAAGGCGCACCACCGGCAAAAAAGAAGAAATAAGTTAATCAGACTGCCCGTTGAAAAACTACGGCAGAGTAAGACCAAAAATCTGAAGCAATTATGAGAAAGGCGAAACCGCCCAAGCGTTACGTGTTGCCCGATCCTAAATACAAGGAGGTCCTCGTAACCAAATTTGTGAACAACCTGATGTACGAAGGCAAGAAAAGCTTAGCGTACTCGATCTTTTACGACGCTCTCGACGTGGTTGCCAAGCGCACCAGCGAGAGCGGTCTGGATACGTGGAAGAAGGCATTGAACAACGTCATGCCCACGGTCGAAGTAAAAAGCCGTCGCGTTGGTGGGGCTACCTTTCAAGTGCCGACCGAAGTACGGGCCGACCGGAAGGTCGCAGTAGGCATGAAATGGCTGATTAAGTATGCCCGTTCGCGGGGTGAAAAAACGATGGTCGACCGGTTAGCCGCCGAAATTGTGGCAGCCGCCAAGGGCGAAGGCTCGGCGGTGAAAAAGAAGGATGATACGCACCGTATGGCCGAAGCCAACAAAGCGTTTTCGCACTTCCGGTTCTAACCAACAATACCGACCACGGTCCCGGTGGTCACTAAATTGCAAAAGGCTGCCCAACGTTGGGCGGCCTTTTGTTTGGAAGTAGATCGGGGCGAGTGTAACTCTGGCAAAGTTTTGAACCCTGCCAGAGTTACACCCACCCCGATCTACTTTATTGTGTTACTTCCCCGCCTGACCATTCGAGAGGAGGTTGAAGAACTGATCCAGTTTAGGAGTGATAATAATTTCTGTCCGGCGGTTTTGCTGACGACCCACCGATGTGGCATTATCATCTTTGGGGCTAAACTCCGAACGACCACCAGCCGTCATGCGCTCCGGTGCGACGCCAAATCTGCCCTGTAGCGTCCGTACGACAGACGTGGCCCGCAGGGCACTCAAATCCCAGTTGTCTTTGATCGCTGCTGTTGAGATGGGTACAACATCAGTGTGCCCTTCAACCAAAATGTCAAGTTCTTTGTGGTCGTTCACCACTTTGGCCACTTTGCCCAGCACGGTCTCGGCGCGGGGGGTGATGTCGTAGCTGCCGGACTTGAACAGGAGTTTGTCGGAAATGGATACGTAGACCACGCCCTTTTTGACTTCGACCTGCACGTCCTGATCGTTGATATCGTCTAACGAGCGCTTTAGATTCATGACCAACGCTAAGTTGATCGAGTCTTTACGCTGGATGCTGGTGTTCAGGTTATTGACGTATTTCGTTTGCTCGTTGAGTGTCTCAAGCGATTTTTTGATGCTTTCGGCCCCTGACTTACTCACAATCGACAAATCCGACATGCGGTCGAGCAGGTTGGTGTTTGTTCGTTTCAGGTAATCGATTTGAGATTGCAAATCAGTGGCTTGTTTATCCCGGCCCTGCAAATCATTATCCTTTACCGATAGCTGCGAACGTAGATCGGCTGTGCGCTGGTCGCAATCGTTGAGGGATGCCACGGCCTTGTCGCGGGCTTCCTGCAACGTCTTGATTTCGGCGAGCCGCTTCTTACTATTGCAGGACGAGAGCATGGCCACGGCTGCGAGAACAATCAATACTCGTTTCATAGAGATAAGTGGAGAATTTTAGGGGTAACGAAAAGTTAGGTTTTAACGATATAGTCGGCCGGCGGCACCAATTTTCACAACAAAGGTAAGCGATTCTGGGCGACCATTTTATTTGCTGTATTCGTGTAAAACAAACCTGACCGCACTATTTCCTCATTAACCGATGCATTTTAATCAGGAAAGAATGACTCTATAAAGCACTCTCCGACAGGCTGCTGATAATTGTCTGAGTCGTTTCCCGATATACTCTTGGTGGACTGGTGCTGCGTGAATCGGTAAGTCAGGTGACCATTCTGCTTATGGTAGCCACCACTAATCATACGTATGTATAAGTCACTCGTTGGTATCACGCTGTTCTTAACTTATCTGAGCATGACTGCCTATGCACAGCCGAGTAAGGAGATCGTTTATGTAGGCACTTATTCACTACGGGGCAGTGAGGGCATTTATGTCTTTGAATTTGATCGTAAAGCGGGAACAATGAAGCCGATACAGTCGGTCTCCAACGCAAAAAGCCCGTCGTTCTTAGCCATTCATCCATCAGGTAAGTACCTCTATTCGGTGAACGAAGCTGCTCAGGCCGGGCCGTCCAACGCCGGAGCCGTCAGTGCCTATGCCATCGAGGCAGCAACGGGCAAACTCAGTTTTTTAAATGGACAATCCTCATTGGGGAATGGGCCTTGTCACATAAGCATCGACCAAACCGGCCAAACGGCGTTCGTTTCCAATTATGGCGGGGGAAATCTGACGGTGCTGCCAATTGGTGCTGACGGGAAGCTTGGTGCTGCTACCGACAGTGTGCAACATGCAGGCAGCGGCCCCAACGCTAAGCGGCAGGAAAAGCCGCATGTTCATTCAGCTACCGTATCTCCCGACAACCGGTTTATCTATGTCGCGGACCTCGGTACGGACAAACTGCACGTTTACGAAGCTGACGTTAAGAACAGTACCGTAAAACCCGCCACAACGCCGTTTGTGAGCGTGAAGCCCGGCTCCGGCCCACGTCATTTTACGGTTCACCCCAACGGCAGGTTTGCTTATTTAGTCCAGGAACTGACTTCGTCGGTGGCCGTATTCAGCCGTGATGCTAAAACTGGTTCCTTGACCATTATCAGCGAGAGCGTCAATACATTACCCGCCGATTTCAGCGGACAGAATACCAGTGCTGATATTCATATTGACCCGTCTGGGAAATTCCTGTATCAAACGAACCGGGGTCGTGACGCAATAGCCATGTTTTCCATCGGCAGCAACGGTAAGCTAACGCTGCTGGGCGACGAGCCGACGAGGGGCAAAACACCGCGTAATTTCATGATCGACCCCAAAGGCGAGTTTATCTTTGTGGCTCACCAAGATTCGGATAACGTCACCCTTTTCAGACGCAACAAGACAACCGGCAAACTCACCTACACCGGTCAATCAATCAGTGTGCCAGCCCCGGTGTGCGTGATTATGGCCGGTTCCCGATAATGACTACACGTACTAAATTTCTGATAAAATGAAGAAAATCCTGATTTTTGGGTTGCTGCTCGGCGTGTTCATCATGGCTGCACCAGCCAGGAAAGTAGTATTGTTTAACGGTAAAGACCTGAGCGGCTGGAAAGTGTACGGTACCGAGAAATGGTACGTTCAAAATGGCGAACTCATCTGTGAAAGTGGTCCCGATAAGCAATATGGTTATTTGGCGACGGAACAAACGTATAAAAACTTCGATCTGTCGGTGCAGTTCAAACAGGAAGCCAATGGCAACAGCGGGGTCTTTTTCCGGTCGAGTATCGAAGGGACCAAAGTCAGCGGCTGGCAGGTGGAGGTAGCTCCGAAAGACCATGACACGGGTGGTATCTACGAGTCGTATGGCCGGGGTTGGATGGAGAAAATACCCGACGAGAAGGAAAGCATTCTGAAACCGGGCGAGTGGAACACGCTTCGCATTCGGGTCGAGGAGGACCACGTTCAGACGTATCTCAACGGCAAGCCGATGGTTGACATGCGCGATGCTAAGATCGGCGCGGCCAACGGCTCCATCGCTTTGCAAATCCACGATGGCGGTGGTATCAAAGTTCGCTGGCGTAAACTCGCTTTAAAGCCGTTGTGAACTACCAGCTCAGGTCTCGAATTCTTACTACATCTATTTCATGAAAATTGCCTGTCTCATTGCCTTCATTAATCTGCTGACCGCCGTTCCTTCCCTCGCCCAAAAGTCAGATCAGTGGCAATTGCTTTTCAACGGTAAAGACCTGAGTGGCTGGGAAACGTATCTGGATCGTCCGTATGCTGCTGCTAACCAGCCCAATACGACGGCTCCCATTGGGCTGAATGCTGATCCAAACCGCGTTTTCTCGGTGGTTACGGTTGATGGCAAACCGGCCCTGCG
>JAYTAC010000208.1:0-10982 GCA_043737755.1 Spirosoma sp. | reverse complement strand
CTCATCATGGGCATATCGGGCGGTGCCCTGCTCCCACTCCTGCACGGCTACCTGACCGACACCGTCAGCCCGAAAATGGCGTACACCTTATTGCTGCCACTATTCGGCTATATCCTCTACTATGCCGTAGCTGGGCACAAAAAGACGGATTGGTGATGGTATTTGAGGAGGAACTTTAAAAGTGCTGACAATCAGAGACATGAACCGTAAACTGTTACTTCTCGTACCGGCGCACTGGGCTGCCTTGTTCGATATAGTAATTACCATAACCCACCAGCCCGCAGACTACTGGAATGGCAACCTGAGCAGAGCAAATGAAGGCAATCCGATAGGTGCTTACATGATGGGCAACCACGTATCCGGCATTTTCGTGATCTCATTCGTTTGGTTGGTCATCATAGGCGTCCTGGGCTATTTTTTGCCCCGTAAGTTTGCCAACGTTTTCCTGTTGTTCGTCCTGATGGTTCATTCGTGGGGAGCCTCCACCTGGCTCAGTCAGTTCTATGGTTTTTGGTATGTTATTGTCTTCATAGCGTCCAACTCGGTTTTATTCTATGCAATTCAGGGAGCTCTTCGAGTGGAGAAGGGGGTTCTGACTGATGAGTTATCCTGAATCGTTCGCTCATATTCCCAAACAAATTCCTTCCATTTCGCTATTCATTGCGTAGTGTCAACGTTAATCATAGCTAACCAATGGAACAACAGGAATTTCGGCCCCAGGCCGACCAACTCAAAACCGACGTGCAGGAGTTTCCGGCGATTCAGGCCAAAATGACGCCCGAACCCGACAGTGATTTGTCGAACTACAAAGCCGCCGGAAAGCTGGCCAACAAAGTAGCCATCATCACCGGGGGCGATTCGGGGATTGGAAGGGCCGTAGCCGTGGCTTTTGCCAAAGAAGGAGCCAACGTCGCCATCATCTATTTGGCTGAGGAGGAGGAGGATGCGCAGGAGACCAAGCGGTTATCTGAGCAGTTTGGCACCCGTTGCCTGACGATTCCGTCGGACGTGCGGAGTCTGGAGAAGTGTCGCGAAGCCGTTGAACAGACGGTGGCTGAGTTCGGGCAGTTGAACATTTTGGTCAACAACGCGGCTTACCAGCACATTCAGGAAAAGATCGAGGACATTACCGAGGAGCAATTGCGCCGGACGTTCGAGACCAATATCTACGGGTATTTTTTCATGGTGCAGGCCGCCCTGCCGCACCTCCACGAAGGCGACTCCATCATCAACACGGGCAGTATCGTCGGCAAGATGGGTGCGCCTATTTTGGTCGATTATGCGTCCACCAAGGGAGCCAACCACGCCTTCACGCTGTCATTGGCTTCACAGCTTGGTGAGCGAAAAATCCGGGTGAATGCCATTTTGCCGGGTCCGATTTACACACCGTTTCTGCCCGGAGCAGGTATGAAACCTGAAGGCGTTGAGCAGGCTGCGGCCAAAACGATTCTGCAACGCCCCGGTCAGCCCGAAGAATTAGCCCCGGCCTACGTGCTGCTGGCTTCGTCAGATGGCAGCTACATCACCGGCAGTTTATTAGATGTGAACGGCGGCAACGCGTAGACGGCCCCGGTTCGGGAAGCACGGCCTGCGGTTACTACACCGACGAGTCGCGCTTCCCGAATCAGTTTTTTGGCGCGACAGTGCCGATTGCGGCTGCCCGTTGCGCCGGGAACCACGAGGTCAGGACCGTGACTGCAATGACCAGAACGCCCGTCAGCACAATGTCGCCCGTGCGCAAACGGACCGGGTAAGCGTCGATGATGGAACTGACCGTGCCCATTCGGATGAAGCCGTACTGCTCCTGCAACAGGCAAATCACGATGCCGAGTACTAATCCGGCCACCGCGCCGGTCAGGGCGATGATGGCTCCCTCGGTCAGGAAAATCCGGCGCACCAAGCCCGCCGTTGCCCCCATCGCAAACAGGATTTTGATGTCTTCCTTCTTTTCGATGACCAGCATCGACAGCGAGAAAAAGATGTTGACGGACGCGATCAGGACAATAAACCCCAGCGTCAGACCGGTAAATAGTTTCTCAACGCGGATGGCCCGGTACATATCCACGTTCAGGTCGTCGCGGCTCTGTACCAATAGTTTATCCCCGGCCAAGGCCTGCAACGCCCGTTTAGCCTCGTCTTCGTCGGTATCGGGCCGGAGTTGCAGTTCCAGACTCGTTACCTCATCAGGTTGGTAGCCAAACAGTTCCCGCGCTGTGGCCAGCGGAGCCAGTACAAAATTATCGTAGCGCAATTCAATGAAAAACACGCCCGCCACCGTCAGCGACGCGCTGCTGAACTCGTCGGGGTTAAGTACGCTGAACGATTGCCCGCTGCGGGGATACAGGATTTCGAGCGGGGTCAGAATATCGACCGGCGAAATGCTCAGGTCACTGCGAACGCCGTCGGCCACGATAGCGAAGTTGATACCATCCCGGCGCAACAGTAATTTGCCTTCGAGCAGGGCCGAGTCGAGTTGTTGGCGTTCCAAATAGTTATCATCGACGCCTTTGAGCCGCACCACCGTCTGCCCGTCGGCATATTTGGCCAATGCGTTGTCCTGCGCGATGGCCGTCAGCAGCACCACGCCGGGCGTTTGGCGCAGGCGCGAGAGCAGTTCGGGCGACGCCAAAAACCGCTTGCCCTGTCGGGACGAAATGGTCATGTCGGACTCGAACGACTTGAAAGTTTCCCGGTTAAGTTCTTCCATGCCGTTGAACACCGACAGCACGATAACCAACGCCATTGTGCCGACGCCCACGCCAAGCATTGACAGAATCGACAGCCAACTGATGAAGCTGCGCTTCTTTTTCGAGAAGAAGTACCGGCGGGCAATCCAGGCGGGGAGGTTCATGTTTTAGAGAGTGAAAGCGTGAACCGGAACCGCACCGGCGGACCGGCCGGACCGGAGTGAAAGAGTGAAAACCGGACGAAGCGAACTGTGACGCGCCGGACCATCACTCTTTCGCTCCGGTCCGGCCGGTCCGCCGGTGCGGTCCCGGTTCACTCATTCTCTTCTTCGTCCGGGGCGGGCGGGATGTCGAGACCGTGGAAAAGTTTATCCATTTTATCGGCGTATTCGACGGTATCGTCCATATAAAAGCTCACCTCCGGCACGATCCGTAACTGGTGCCGGACGCGGTCGCCGAGGTGTTGCCGCAGCACTTTGCCCTTTTCCTGAATGCTTTCCAGCAGCAGTTCCTTATTTTTCGTCGCCAAAAAACTCAGGTACACGCGGGCTACGCTCAGGTCGGGCGAGATGCGGACGCTGGTAACGGTGATGAACGCGCCGTTGAACAAATGCGGCACCTCGCGCTGAAAAATTTCGCTCAGGTCCTTCTGTAGCTGCCGGGCTACCTTCTGCTGTCGTTTCGATTCCATAAAAGCTGTCTTAATCTGCGGCCGCAACTGATTTTAGCCGTTCGCATTGTCCGTTCCGACTGTTAGAACGGGTTGCGGCCCCCAGTGCAAATATCCGCACCTTTTTCCGTTCTGCCGAAATTGCCCGTAATTTCGCCGGTCAGCCGGTGAGTTAATCAGCCGGTCAGTTAGTGAGACAGTGAGTCGGTCAGCAACTCGTTAACTTCCCAACTGACCGACCCACCGACGGATTAACTGTTCACCGAATATTGCTTAGTTTCTTTCGCTCCTACTTTCCCTACCAGTACATCAGCCTGCTGGCCCTGCTGGTGCTGATCCGGCTACCGCTGCTGCTGCATCCCATGCCCCTGCTGATTCCCGAACTGAACTGGCTGCTGGTTGGGGAGCAGATGAACCGGGGCAATCTGCTGTACCGCGACGTCTGGGACAGCGTCAGCCCACTGTCGGGATTGGTCTATTGGGGGCTGAATTCCCTGTTCGGACGGTCGCTGCCGGCGTTGCACGGAGCCGCCACGCTGGTGTCGATTTTTCAGATCGTCTACTTTAATTACCTGACCAACAACCGCGACGTTTATTCAGACCGTACGTTCTGGCCGGGCCTGATCTACATGCTCTTTCTGCACCTCTCCTTCGACTGCCTGACGCTGTCGCCGGTGCTGATGTCGACGAGTTTTCTGCTGCTGGCATTCGGAACGCTCGTCAGGCAGATGGAACGCCGGGGGGCTACCGACGACGTGTTTGAGGTGGGCTTTTACATCGGCCTGGCAACCCTGTTTTACCTGCCTTCGGCTCTGTTCGTAGCCTGGGCAGCCCTGTCGCTGCTACTCTACACCGGGGCGACGTTCCGCCAGCATTCGCTCTCGCTGTTCGGCTTTCTATTTCCCATTGCCGTCACGGTGCTATTTTACTACCTCAACGATGGTCTCGGCGATTTCAACCGCAATTTGCTGTCGTCGGTGTTCCGGGTACGGCAGTATTCTCTGTCCGACTTCCAGTCGCTGATTGTGGCCCTGCTGATTCCGCTGGGGCTGGGCGTTCTGGGGTTTTTGAGTTTGTTCCGTACCACAAGTCGGTACGTTAATTTTCAGCAGCGCATCCAGCAGATTATGATGCTCTGGTTCGGGACCGCCGTGCTGACCATCGTGCTGATGCCGTTTCTGGCCCCGATGGTTTTTCTGAGTTTTGTGCCGCCAATGGCTTATTTCAGCGTGTACTACTTCGAGAACGCCAAAAAAGCGTGGTTGGCCGAAGTTAGTTTTTCGATGGCACTGGGATTGATGCTTCTTTTTTTTTACCAGGGAGCACTCGGATTGATTTCCGGCGCGGAGTTGGGCCAATTAAGCAGCCTTCGGGTGAAGGCGTCCGCTCTGCCAGCCAGCATTCAAAATCAGCGCATCCTGATTATCGGCGAAAATCTGAGCGCGTACCATCACAACTACCCCGCCACGCCCTACCTGAACTGGGACTTAGCCAAATACGACCTGAAGAACTTAGATAATTACGAAGCCGTTATCAACGTCTTCGACCAGTTCCGCAGAGACCCGCCCGACTACATCATCGACCATGAGAATGTCGTTGAAAAGCTCTTTCAACGCGCCCCCGCTCTGGCCGCCCGCTACGAAAAAACCGCCACGGCGGGGGTGTACAAACGGAAATAAGTTTTGGAGTTTGTAGTTCGTAGTTCGTAGTTTGTGGTTGGCCAACGCAGCTATGCGTGTGCGTCAGCTAACCCCAAACTACAAACCGGCTATGCCCGCCTACTCTTTTACAAATAGGAAGACCAACCTTTACCTTTTCCTGAGTGCCGTCTTCCTCACCAACGCGCTGATTGCCGAAATCATCGGGGTGAAAATCTTTTCGGGCGAAACGCTATTGGGCATCCAACCCGCCCAAATTCACCTTTTGGGTGATTTCGTGCCGGGAGCCGCTGCTCTGGATTTCAACCTTACGGCGGGGGCTGTCATCTGGCCGTTCGTATTCATCACTTCCGACATCATCAACGAGTACTACGGTAAGGCGGGCGTCCAGCGCATTTCATTCCTGACGGCCGGATTTGTGGCGTATAGTTTTGTGATTATCTACGCTGTCACGACGCTTCCCCCGGCGCAGTTCTGGCTCGACGTCAACGCCAAAGACGCGGCCGGGAACGCCATCAACATCAATAACGCCTTCAGTCTGATCTTCCGGCAGGGCCTAGGCATCATCATTGGCTCGCTGACGGCGTTTCTGATCGGGCAGATTCTTGATGCGTCGGTGTTCCAGTACCTGCGCAAGATCACCGGAAGCCGCAAAATCTGGCTGCGGGCCACCGGCTCAACGCTCGTTTCGCAACTGGTCGACTCGTTCGTGGTGTTGGGAATCGCTTTTTACATCTTCGGCAACTGGTCGCTGGCGCAGGTACTGGCCGTGGGTCTCATCAATTACCTGTACAAAGCAACGACAGCTATTTTGCTGACACCTGTGCTCTACGTGGCTCACCATTTCATTGACCGGTATCTGGGAAAGGAGCACGCTCAGGAGTTAGCCAACGAGTCGGCGATGAGCAGTTTCATGTAGGGTATTAGCCCTCAACTTCTCCGTAACTTTGTGCCCACAAATCTCCTTCAACTACGGTCATGGCCGATAAATACGTCAATCCATTCACAGATTTCGGGTTTAAAAAGCTTTTCGGCGAAGAAGCTAATAAAGACTTGCTGATGGACTTCCTCAATCAACTTTTGGCAGGAGAGGAAACCATCACACAGCTCACGTTCCTGAAAACTGAGCGTTTGGGCTTGGCTGAAGCCGACCGCAAAGCCATTTTCGATTTGTATTGTCAGAACGAGAAAGGCGAAAAATTTATCGTCGAACTACAAAAGGCAAAGCAGTTGTATTTTAAAGATCGCAGCCTGTACTATGCCACCTTTGCCATTCAGGAGCAGGCACAGGCGGGAGAGTGGGACTTCAACCTCAAAACGGTGTACATGATTTCGATCATGGACTTTTCGTTCGACGAAACAGAGGCAGATCGGTTTTTGCACGACGTTCGATTGATTGAGACCCACACATTGCGGGTGTTCAATGAAAAGTTGCGCTTTCTTTATTTAGAGATGCCGAAGTTCAACAAGACAGAAGAAGAACTTCAGTCGCACTTTGACAAGTGGCTTTATGTCCTGAAAAATCTGGGGCGTCTCGACCGCGTTCCGCTCAAACTCAAAGAGCGCATTTTCGAGAGAGTGTTCACAGTCGCCGAATTAGCCAACTACAATCGGGATGAGCAGCGTGCCTACCAGGACAGTTTAAAGTATTACCGTGATTTAAAAAATGCCTTAGACACCCAGTTTCTGGAAGGTATTCAGGAAGGGCGGGAGAAAGGACGGGAGGAAGGACGGGAAGAAGGACGAGAAGAAGGACGGGAGGAAGGACGGGAGGAAGGACGATACCAAGAAAAACTGACCATTGCCCGTCAACTGAGGCAAATGGGCCTTCCCGTTGAGCGGATCATTGCCCTCACTCAACTCTCCGAAGAAGAGATTGCTGCGTTATGATCCTGAGACCTGCTTCAGCACCCTCCGCCAGTTATCCAGCAGCACCGCCGTGGCAATGCCCACATTCAGCGACTCGGCGTCGCCGTAGCGTGGTATCGTGACTCGCCGGGTTACGTGCTGACCCACGGCCGGGCTGATGCCATTCGATTCGTTGCCCATCACTAAGTAGCCGCCCGACTCAAACGACAGCGTATGCACGTCGGCCCCACCCAGAAATGCACCGTACACGGGCAGCGAGCCAGCCCCCGAATCGCCAATCTCACTCAGAAGCCTGCCCACATCACCGTACCACCAGTTTACCCGCGTGAACGAGCCTTTACTGGCCGAGATCACTTTCGGGTTATACACGTCAGTAGTCGTTTCGGAGCACAGAATAGTACGGACACCGTACCAATCGGCAATGCGGAGGATGGTACCAAGATTACCGGGGTCACGGACGTCGTCGAGGATCAGGGTAATCTCGCCGGGTTTGGCGACTAAAGGGCGGTTTTCCTTCGTTCTGACCACGGCGAGGGCCGCGTTGTTACTGTCGAGCGTACCAATGCGTTCGAGGTCAGCCGATGACGCGATTTCGACCGGCGTCCGTTGGTGATCCATCAGCCGACTGTTTTCTTTGTAGAATACGTCGGTTGCCACGACCAATTCAGTCTGGAAATCAGATTGCAGCACTTCCTGAACGCTCTTGGCCCCCTCGACCAGGAATGCGCCGTGCTGTTGCCGGTATTTCTTCTGATGAAGCGCCTGAATGTATTTGACCTGATTTTTGGAAAGCATGGGTAAAGTAATGAATAATGAGCGGTCCGGCGTCCCGGAATGGATAATGGATAATGTTAGCAGAGACATTCGGCCCCTTCATTATGCATTATTCATTGTTCATTTTACATTAACCGGTTGCCTGTCATCGCAGAAACTACAGCCCGCCGATCCTGTTCTGACGGCGCAGGTGATCCGGGGAAATCGCGTGGTCGCGGCCCAGGACCTCGAAAGTCTGATTCCGCAGAAACCCAACAGCCGGATTCTGGGTCTGCCCATCACGCCTAAACTGTGGCTGTACCGGCTGGGTGCCCGCCGGTTCGACCGCGAGACTGCCGTTCGCGAATTAGCGACCAAAACTACTGAATTCGATCAGCAAAGTGAGCGGTTCGCTAACCAGCCTAAATCACTCAGGCGATTGAACCGGCGTTTTTCCCGGCAGGCTAAGCGGCTGCGGCAGACTGTGGAGGAAGGCAACTGGGTGATGCGTAATCTCGGCGAACCCCCGGCCTATTTTTCGGAGCAGGATGCCCGAACCAACGCGGCCAAAATGCAGCGGTTTCTGACCGAGAAAGGTTTTTTTAACGCCCGAACTACCTACACACTCGATACACTCCGCAACAACCAGATTCGGGTCAGCTACGGCATCACCGAAAACGCCGGATTTTACCTGCGCACCATAACCTACCGTATAGATGACCCGCGCATTGACTCACTCGTGCGGCAATCGCTGAACCAGTCGACCCTGGTGGCCGGGGACCGCTACGATTCACAAAAGATTGCCGCCGAGCGGGTTCGGATCGAAACAGCCCTCCGCGACCAGGGGTACTACACTTTCTCGCGGCAGTACATTCCCAATCCCGATGTCGACACGAGCCGCCGGGCCAGCGAACGCCTGCTAACGACCGACTCCCTGCGCCGACCCGCCGACCTGCGGCTATTCATCAAAAACCCACCCGGCCAGGCCGCCCACCCGCTTTACCGCATTGGGGACGTGGAGGTACGGATTGCTGCCGACGAAACCGAACCGACGGTGACCGCAACCGGCGCCGACACCCTGCGTCGCAACGGCGTGATGTATCTGATGGGTGGGCGCAGCATGTCGCCCCGGTTGCTGGACGGCAAAATTTTTCTGCGACCGGGCGATTTCTACAGCCAGTCCAACTACCGCGACACCCAGCGGCAATTGTTTCTGCTGAACCAGTTCAAGTTCATCAACCTCAACTTCACCGACACCACCCGGCGGCAGCTCAGAACGCTGATCACCGCCACCCCGCTGGACAAGTACGAATACACCCTCGAAGGGGGCGTCACGGTGCTTTATCAGGGTCAGGGTTATCCGGGTGGATTCGGTAGTCTCACTTTCCGGGTTCGGAATCTCTTTGGTGGACTTGAAAGCCTTGAAACAACACTACGCTACGGGCTTGAGTATCAGACTGGTTTTGCCACCGATACGACAAATGCACGGGCGGGAGCGTATCAGGCACAGGAGTTGGGTGTTACCAGTTCGCTCATTTTTCCGCAAGTTTTATTTCCGGGCCGTGTTCGGTTCCGGTTCAATCCATACAATCCTCGTACGCAGGTTAGTCTGGGATTCACCAATACGCTACGCCCTGACTTCCGGCGGTCATTGCTACGGGCAACAATGGCCTACAATTGGCAAACTACGCTCACCAAGCAATTCAACTTTCTGATAGCCGACATAAACCTTATCAATGCTAACTTCAACACGCAGTTCGGCGCTGGATTCCAGCAGCAACTAAACAACCAGCGAGACCAGGGCGGCACACTTTACCTGAGTTTTCGCCGGTCACTTAGTTCCAGTTTTAGTTTTGCATACACCTACAACACCAACACGACGACCCAAAACCGCCGGGCTAATTTCCTACGAACGGTCGTTGAGTCAGGCGGCACTACGCTGAATCTATTTTCGGCCAATCAGCTTCGGACGTTGTTCGGCGACTCGACAGGTCTACAGTTCTACAAGTTTATCCGGCTCAACATTGATTATCGGCATTATGTACCCCTAAAAAATCGCACAACGCTGGCCTTTCGGGTCAACACGGGCATCGTATATGGCTATGGACCAAGCCACGCGGTGCCCTACGAACGATTCTTCTTCGCAGGCGGCAGCAACAGTGTGCGGGCGTGGCTTCCACGCCGATTAGGACCGGGGGCGGCTGTACCCTATTTAAGCGTCCCCAACAATCCGGCTCTTAACGCCAACGGCCAGTTCGTTTACCGATATGAACAGCCAGGTAACGTGCTGCTCGAAGGCTCAGCCGAACTGCGGGGCCGTCTGTTTCATCTTCTGGCTGACGTGAACGGAGCAATTTTTGTGGACGCAGGCAACGTCTGGACACTAAGCAGCAACGCTAACCAGATCGGCTCGGTGTTCCAATTTAATACGTTCATACCACAAATCGCGGTCGGCACGGGCGTTGGATTGCGACTCGATTTCTCGTTTTTCCTGATCCGGCTCGATGGTGGCATTAAAGTGTGGGACCCGGCCCGAGTAAACCTCAAACCGCGCGATGGCAGTCAGATGGACCCACGCTTTATCCTGCCCGAATTCTCGCTGCGTCGGCTCACGCGCGGTCCCAATCCGTTGGTTGTCAATTTTGGCATCGGCTACCCATTCTGAGTACAGCCCTACCGGAAAGTACGGCTGATTAAGAGAATTTAGCGGGTGAGTTCCTGACAAAATGACAGCATGTCGTTTCCTTTTTCCTAAATTTGCACCCTACTAAACTACTGACTGTTGGTATTGGGATAAGAAACAAGCCTCTTTTCTTGATTCATCAGCCTTAGTTTGACATCACCAGCTATGGAACGCTTTTCTGAACTAACGATACTCCAACCCGCTGACAGGGAGCATATTGATCAGCCGCGCACGCTGGAAGAGGAAGTGGCGGTGGGCAAAAAACGGTTGTACATCGAAAGCTACGGCTGCCAGATGAACTTTGCCGACAGTGAGGTTGTGGCAGCCGTGATGCGCAATGCGGGCTTCGCCACCACCGCCACCGCCGAAGATGCCGACCTTATTTTTCTGAACACCTGCGCCATCCGCGACAACGCCGAGCAAAAAGTCCGCCACCGGCTCCAGCACCTCGTTGGCCTGAAGCGGCTCAAACCCGGTTTGCTCGTCGGCATTCTCGGCTGCATGGCCGAACGCCTGAAAACTCAGTTGCTGGACGAAGAGAAAGTGATCGACATTGTGGCCGGTCCCGACGCCTACCGCGACATTCCCAAATTGGTAGAAGAAGCCGAATCAGGCCAGAAAGCGGTAAACGTGTTTCTGTCGCGCGACGAAACCTACGCCGA
>JAYTAC010000207.1:0-10993 GCA_043737755.1 Spirosoma sp. | reverse complement strand
ATTTTGGAAGCGGCTCTGGAATTGGACATCGACCTGCCCTATTCGTGTCAGGCGGGCATGTGTACGGCCTGTTTGGGCAAATGCACGTCGGGTACGGTCCGCTTGGACGAAGAAGACGGCCTGTCGGAATCCGAATTGAAAGCGGGCTACGTGCTAACCTGTGTGGCACACCCCGTTGGTCGGGATGTGGTGATTGAGATTGAGTAAATCAAAAACGCCCCGCTCGAACAAGCGGGGCGTTTTTGATTTATGGCTTCGACGGTCTTGGTGCTGGAGCAACTTTTGGCGTTGGCATAACTGCTGGTCGTGGGGCGGGTGCAACAACTGGTGCCGGGGGCGCAGGTGGCAGTGCGGGACGAACCGTGTTCGGGACTTTTGGCAGTCGGGGGCGAACGGCCGGAGTGGGTGGTACTACCAATCCCTCTAACCGTCTGAGACTTGGGTTCCTCAGCTCTTGAAGCGCACCTGTATGACCAAGATAATTAAGCCGACCTGAATATTCCAGTTTACGTATCTGTGCTTCTGTTTCCCGAAGTGGTTTCTGAACCTTTTCGAGCTCGTTTTGTACGTCAATAAGTTGCTGGTTAAGTTTTTCGATAGCCGATTCAGTGGCTTGGATCGTTTGCTCCCCTGCTTCCACTTGTTTTAGTAAAACTACCCTCGCAGAATCAGTTTTAACCATGCCACTTTTAAAGATGATTTGTTGTTGCGCAGACGTCTCAAAAAAACGTTTTTGCTCAAGTACAGACCGCTGACGTTCTACTCGCTCTATTTTTCGTTCAACAGCGTCAACAGCAAAACTCTGTGATTGAGCTTGCACTTGAAGCAAAGACACCTTTCCCCTATTTATTTCCTGTTGTTCAAGCATACTATTTTGATCGCGGAGCATATTCTGATAATGGCTGATGTCATTATCTCGTGGAGGTAAAGAATCAAGAGTAGCTTGTGCCTTTGAGTAAGAAGCAATCGCATCACTGAAAAAGTTGTTTGTATCGACGCTCGCCATTGCATCGCCGATTACCCGGTTATAATCAATTTTCTGTACTTCTTTCAGCACACTATCCACGTCGACGGGAAACGTACCGGCTGCGTTGGCTGCGTCCATGCCGGTCTTCATGATCGTGTTGTAGTCGAGTTGGGCCAATCCTGCTGCCAAACCATCCATTCCCCCGTCAAACGCATTATTCGTTTCGATGATCTTCAGCAGAATATCGCGGTCGGGCTGCTTCACGTCGTCGAGGTTGAGTTGGCCCGCCATCACCTGATCAAGTTGCCGTTGCAGCCGGGCCACGCGGGAAGCCGGTAATTTCTGGCCTTTCCAGATGACGTAGCTAACTTTTTTGCCCTCCACCATGCCGTATTCCGAATTGGTGTCGACCGTATGCCGCCGGGTGGCCTGGGGCTGAGCCATGCGTGGTTTTGGCTTCGGTTGCGGCTTGTCCTGCTGCTGAACGGCGTAGACCGATACGCTTACCAACAGCACCGTAGCCAATGTCAGGCCCGCCAAACTGCTGTTCGACACGAACGGATGCGTTGGAACGCCCAGCATCCGCCGGACCCGATGCAACAGTTGCTGCCGGTTCGTGACCAATGCCATTGCCAGCGCGGGTTGGTCGGTCCGGTCCGGCGCACCGGTCGATATGGTCCGTGTCAGGCGCAATTCTTCAACGTGGGCCAATGCCTGCGCCAGAATGCGACCGTCGCCCCCGATGGCCTGCACCGCCAGATCGTCGCAGCAGTGTTCGCGCTCTTCCCGCACCCGCGCCGATATCCACCACAACGCCGGATGGAAGAAATACAACACCTCCATCACCGATTGCAGTAGGTTGACGGCGTAGTCGTGCCGTTTGACATGCGCCAGTTCGTGGGCCAGCACGGCTTCGACCTCGCGCATGGATAGGTTAGCAGCCAGACCGATGGGCAGCAGCAACACGGGTTTCAGCACACCCACGACCATCGGCACGGCTATCCGGGCCGACTCGCGCACCCGCACCACCGTCCGAATTGCCAGTACCGACCGGAGTACATTGGTCAGGTCGGTCCATTTTTGGGTAGCGGGTTGGGCGGCCGTCCGGCTCAGGCGTTGCAGATACACCCAGCCCCCCGCCAATCGCAGCCCGAACAGGGCCACGCCGATCAGGTAAACCAGCACGAACTCGCTCAGGTGAAGTTGAAGAAACTGCTGCACCTGCTGATGCCACGGTAACGTCTGGGTGATTGCCTGCCAGCGAATGGGCAGTGACTGAGCCACCGCCGGACTGTTGCCAATGGGTAGCACACGAACCACCGGCTCATAATACCACGCGAACGTAGCCCCCGACGTCAGTAGCTGAGTCAGTAATGTCAGTACGCTGATCCGGTAGCGCAGACCGCTTGACTGGTTGCGCAGCAGATGCAGCACAACCGCCGTTGGCAGCACCAATGCAAACCCCTGCCAAAGCGCGTGAAGCAGCGTCCAGCCGAGCGCGTCGGCGACGGGACCGGACAAAAAATCAGTTAGTTTCATCGGCTGAATTGATTTGATTGAGTAATTTTTTGATTTCGTCTAACTCCTCGCGCGAAGCTTTATGCTGTCCCAGCACTTGCATCACCAACTTCGACGCCGACCCCCGGAAGGCCGTTTCCACAAACCGGTCGACCAATCCACGTTGCGTATCTTCTTCGGTTACGGCCGCTGAATAGGTGTGTGAGCGGTTGGTTTCTTCGCGGGTGAGCAGACCCTTTTCCTGCATGATCTGCATCAGTTTGAGGGCCGTCGTGTAGCCAATGTCGCGGTTTACGCTCAGCACTTCATGCACCTGCCGCACGGTGCTGGGACCGCTGGTCCAGAGTACGTGCAGAATCTCTAATTCGGAATCGGTTGGCTTCATCAGGCATCTACGAATAGTTTCGTAGCAAACGTATACGAAACTATTCGTAGATGCAAACGGGTGAACAAAAAAGTTTTACAATGGCTTGTTTTTTTGTATCCTGGACGGCCACGTCCGGGTGAAAAAACAGCTTTCGCCCGGACGTGGCCGCCGGATTGCCGTATCACCAGGATACAAGAAAACAATGACCCAATACGAAACAACTGATGTTCTTACCCGTGCGCCCCGGCGTTTCATTAGGGAGACCATTGAACTAGCCAACTGGGACACCGTCAGACCCTATTACGACGATTTGCTTAATCGGTCTATCGTTGACGCCGACGATCTGCGGCAATGGTTTTTGGACCGGAGCGAACTGGAGTCGTATCTGTCGGAAAATTTCGCGTGGCGATACATTCGCATGACCTGCGACACAGCCAACGCGACGTTGGTGAGCGACCTGAACTTCTTCATCGAGCAGATTCAACCCGCCATGTCTGCCTACGGTAACGATCTCGACCAGAAAGCCGTCGACAGTCCGTATCTGACCCAGTTAACCGACGATGGCTACGACGTGATGGTGCGGGGTATGAAAAAAGCCATCGAGATTTTCCGGGACGAGAACATACCGCTCCAGACCGAGATGCAGACCGAAGAGCGGAAATACGGAGCCATCGCCGGGGCCATGACGGTGTCCGTCAACGGGCGCGAACTGACCCTGCCCGAAGCCAGCGATTTGCTGCAATCGACGGACCGGGCCGTGCGTGAAAATGCTTGGCGGAAGATCGGGGAACGACGCTACAAAGACCACGACGCGCTGGACCAGCTTTTCGACCGGTTGCGTGACCTGCGCCACCGGGTAGCGGTCAATGCCGGATTTGCCAACTTCCGGGATTATTCGTTTGCCGCTCTCGGTCGATTCGATTACACGCCCCAGGACTGCTTCGACTTTCATGAGTCGGTTGCCGAAGCCGTGGTGCCGATGCTGAACCAATTAGCCAGCAACCGGAAGCAGACGCTGGGTGTCGACGTGCTCCGGCCGTGGGATGTCAAAGTCGACGCGGCCGGTCTGCCACCGTTGAAACCCTTTTCGACGGGGGCTGAACTGCTCGAAAAAACCATTGCTTGCTTCGACCGGCTCGATACTGAACTTGGTAACGATCTGCGCATCATGCGGGCGATGGGTCACCTTGATCTGGAATCCCGGAAGGGCAAAGCACCGGGGGGCTACAACTACCCGCTCGAAGAAATTGGCGTACCGTTTATTTTCATGAACGCCACCTCAAGCCTGCGCGATCTGGTGACGATGGTACACGAGGGTGGCCATGCCGTGCATTCGTTTCTAACGCGCGACCTGCCCCTGAAAGCGTTCCGAAATCCGCCGATGGAAGTTGCCGAGTTAGCGTCGATGAGCATGGAACTGCTGACGATGGACCATTGGGACGTGTTTTTCGACAATCCCGACGAGTTGCGCCGGGCGAAACGACAGCACCTCGAATCCATTATCGAGACGCTGCCGTGGGTGGCTACCATCGACAAATTCCAGCACTGGGTTTATGAGCATCCAACGCACACAGCGGCTGAACGGCGCGAAAACTGGGTGCGCATCCACGACCAGTTTGCCGATTCTGTAACCGACTGGAGCGGGTTTGCGTATTACAAGGAATACGGCTGGCAGAAGCAGTTGCATCTCTACGAAGTGCCGTTCTATTACATCGAATACGGCATTGCGCAGTTGGGAGCCATCGGCGTCTGGCGTAATTATCGGCGCGACCCGCAGGCCGGTTTGCAGGGTTACAAAGCCGCGTTGCAATTGGGCTACAAAGCACCCATTCGCGATATTTATGCGGCCGCCAACGTGCCGTTTGACTTCTCACGCGAACACATTCGTGAACTGATGCGTTTTGTGGGGGAGGAAATCGAAAAATTAGATGCGTAAACCCAACTCGGTGGATACCCGTTTTGGAAACATACGTACCCCGATGTAATTTTGTCTCACAATCTGTAAGCAAGTGATTATGAAACGTTCATGGAGTGGAGGAATAGCGATTGTGGCAATGCTGTCGCTGGCATCCTGCGACTATCAGAAATATAACACGATCCGGCAGGCCGACGTCCGGGCGGGGGACGTTGATGTTGACTACCAGGCGGGGGATGCCGAAGTGTACGGAAGAGGCAAAGACTCGGCCGCCATACAGTCGACTTACAAATACACGCCAAACCCGGCTTTGGAGCAGCGAACGCAAAAAATTCGCGATAAACTGTTTGGCACTGGCACGATTGGTGAGGGAGCCTGACCGATGTGTTTGTCTGTAACGAAAGCGGTAATGCAGTCAACAGTAGCTGCACTACCGCTTTTATTTTGCCCGGTCCGTAGCCTAAGACAACAAACGACGCGTTGTTTTTTTACCTTACTTTGTTCACCTGAATACAGCTGATAATAGCATTATTCGGTTAATCGAGTTGCCAAACGTACAAAAAACACCATGAATATTGCATTGGTCACAGGATCGGCCGGTCTGATCGGCAGTGAAGCCGTCGCGTTTTTCGCCGATAAGTTCGACCTCATCATCGGCATCGATAACAATATGCGGCAGTACTTCTTCGGGGCCGACGGCTCAACGGAGTGGAACCGCAATCGCCTGTCCGACGCCTATGCTAACTATCAGCACCGCCCGGCCGACATTCGGGAGGTAACCCAATTAGAAACCATTTTTCAGGAGTTCGGCACTGACATCAAATTAGTGCTCCATGCGGCTGCGCAGCCTTCCCACGACTGGGCCGCCCGCGAACCGTTCACCGACTTTGGGGTCAACGCCGTTGGTACGCTGAATATGCTCGAGATGACCCGCCTGCACGCCCCCGAAGCGGTATTCATCTTTACCTCGACCAACAAAGTATATGGCGATAACCCAAACTTTCTGCCGCTGGTCGAAACTGAAACGCGCTGGGAAATCGACCAGAATCACCCCTACTTCAAGGATGGCATCGACGAGTTCATGAGTATCGACCACACAAAGCACTCGGTATTCGGGGCTTCCAAAGTGGCGGCCGACATCATGGTGCAGGAGTACGGCCGGTATTTCGGCATGAACACGGGCGTGTTCCGGGGCGGCTGCCTGACGGGGCCGAACCACTCCGGAGCGCAGTTGCACGGTTTCCTGTCGTACCTGATGAAATGCGCCATCACGGGCAATCAGTACACGATTTTTGGCTACAAAGGCAAGCAGGTTCGCGACAACATCCATAGCTGGGACCTGGTGAATATGTTCTGGCATTTCTACCAGAATCCGCGTCCGGGAGAAGTGTACAACGCGGGCGGTGGCCGCTACGCCAACTGCTCAATGCTCGAAGCCATTGCGTTGTGCGAAGAAATTTCGGGCAACAAGATGAACTACCAGTATTCGGAAACAAACCGCAGTGGCGACCACATCTGGTACATATCCAACCTGAACAAGTTTAAGGAACACTATCCCGGCTGGGACTGGACCTACGATCTGAAAGAGACGATGAATCAAATTCACGATAGCATGGCAGCCCGCCTGGCACTAACAACCTAATCCGGTCTAAAGCTTTGGCAATCCGACGTTTCGCTCCGGTTGGTACTCTTATTGATTAATGCTGAATATGGCAAGTTCTCCCCTGCTTTTGGTTACAGGCTGTGCGGGTTTTATTGGTAGTCACCTCACGGAGCGTTTATTGGCCAGTGGCTACCGCGTTGTTGGCGTTGACAATTTTGATTCATTCTACGCCCGCCGGATCAAAGAACGCAACTTGTCGCTGGCAAAAAAGCACGCAAACTTCTCGTTTATTGAGGCTGATATTCGTCAGACAGACTGGCTGAATGAAATCAATGCAGACGTAGACACGGTGATTCACCTGGCGGGCAAGGCCGGTGTACGACCGTCCATTGAGCAGCCGAGCGACTACATTTCGACGAATATTGTCGGTACGCACAATCTATTGGGCTGGATGCGGGCACGCGGCATCAGCAAAATGGTTTTTGCCTCGTCGTCGTCGGTGTACGGTAACAATGAAAAAATACCATTCAGCGAGACCGACAGTGTTGACCAGCCAATTTCACCCTACGCCTTCACCAAACGCTCCTGCGAACTGCTGAATCATACCTATCATCACCTGTACGGTATGGGCATCATCAATCTGCGGTTTTTCACCGTGTATGGCGAGCGGCAACGGCCCGATCTGGCCATTCACAAGTTCGTGGGTATGATGGCCAACGACGAACCCATCACCATGTACGGAACCGGTGACACGTCGCGGGATTATACCTATGTCAGTGATATTGTAGACGGTATTGTGGCTGCGCTGGATTACCTGAATCAGCATCCAGGTACGTATGAAATTGTCAATCTTGGCAATCAAAACCCGGTTACGCTGCAAAACTTGGTGCAGACGCTCTACCGGTTGATGGACAAAGAGCCTCAGGTGGCAAATCTGCCCAAACAGGCGGGTGATGTAGAGCGCACGTTCGCTGACGTGTCGAAAGCCGCCCGTCTGTTTGGTTACCAGCCCCGCGTTTCGCTGGAGGATGGCCTGCGCCGGTTTGTGACCTGGTATCGAAAGGAGTTACTATGTTGAAAAAAAAACCGGCTCATCCGTTGCTGGCTTCTTTCTCCTGGATTGTTCTCGCACTGGTAGTGAAAGGTGCGTTTTTTGGCTGGTACCTGACTCAGACGTACAACCACGACGTGCCGGGGTTTCTCGGCCAGAGCAACGGAGATATGCTGACCTACATTATGCCCACCGAGCAAATGCTGGTCAATGGAAACTTTGCAACCGACGACCGGATGCCGGGCTACCCGGCGGTGTATTATCTGCTGCGTCGATTGATGAACCAGAGCCAGGCCTGCAACGCGGTTATCCTAATTCAGCTATTGCTGTCGGCCGTGTCGGTCTATGTGCTGGGGCTCTGTGCACAACGGTTGTTTGGGCTGGATCGGGCTTTCTACTGGGCTTATTTCGTTTACCTCTTCAGCACCTTCGTCAGCGTATTTGATGCGTATTTTCTGACCGAAAGTTTCGCGGCTTCGACCTCCATTTTCTTTCTGTACGCCTGGCTACAGTTCGAGGACAACCGCCGATGGTGGCTAACCTTGCTGATCAGCGGTGCCTGGCTGACCTGGTCGGTTTTTCTGAAACCGGCTCATTTGCCCCTGATGGCGGTTCTACCGATGATCTGG
The DNA here is from genome assembly GCA_043737755.1 of Spirosoma sp. Classification (GTDB taxonomy): domain Bacteria; phylum Bacteroidota; class Bacteroidia; order Cytophagales; family Spirosomataceae; genus Spirosoma. The sequence goes on along the minus strand of JAYTAC010000207.1, from coordinate 2,943 downwards.
AGCATCCAATGGCTGAAAAAACGGTTGCGGCTGGCGCAGGTGATTCGGTACAGTCTGCTGTTTTTACTGCCGTTTATCCTGGTCGATGGCCTGTGGATGTCCCGCAATTATCGGCGTTACCACGAGGTGATTCCCCTGCTGAAAAGCCCCTGGTATGCCGCTACGTTCTGGCCGACCAACTACTTCGACATGGTGGCCTTCTGCCAGACCTACGGCGAAGATTTTTCCTACTGGTTTCCGAATACGGGCATTCGGTGGATGATGGGCTGGCGCAACAACGGATTTCTGCCACCCACACGCTGGTATGTAGCCGAACATTTGGGGCCACCACCGGACTACGTCTACACCACTCGTTTTAACGTGGATTCGCTGACGCACCTGCGCGATCTCTATTACGAGACGGCCAATAATCCCGCGCTGGATTCGAGCCGACGAGCGGCCTATCACGCCGAAATTCACCAAAAACTGGGGCAATACACGCAGTCAGTACGCGATGAAAAACCTTTTGTCTATTACGTTCGGGCACTGACCCGGTATACCTTTACGTTCTTTACCGGCACGTGGGGTTACTCGTTTCTGGATGACATAGTGCCCGCTCAATGGCCACGCTGGTATCTGCGAGCCTATCACTACCTGCTGGTGCTGATACCCGGACTGATTGGACTGGTACTGCTCAGCGTCCGGGGTCTGCGCAACGACGCCCGGCTGCTGGTGATTCCGGTACCGCTGCTGATTTGTACGATTATTTACGTGGTCGTCCTGCGCCATCCCGAAACACGTTACCTGGCTCCGTTCTACCCATTTCTAACTCTCAGTGCTGTCTTCACGTTTCTAAGCGTGCGGCTACCTAACTTAGCCCGTTAATTACCAAGATTATGACGTATCTATCCGTTATACTACCCATCTACAATGAATCGAAGAGTATTCCTATTCTGTTCGATGTATTGGAAGACGCCATCGGGCAGTACGACTACGAGATCATTGCCATCAACGACGGCTCAAAAGACGATTCGTTTGCGCAATTACGGACAATCTGCGCCCAAAACGACCGCGTAAAGGCCGTCAACTTCAAACGCAATTTTGGCCAGACGGCCGCCATCAACGCAGGTATTCAGTACGCATCGGGCGAGATCATTGTTCTGATCGACAGCGACCTGGAAAACGACCCGCACGACATTCCCCGGTTGATTGAGAAATTGAACACCGGGTATGACGTCGTGAGCGGCTGGCGGCAAAACCGGTGGGAAAAAGAGTTTCTGACCCGGAAACTTCCATCCCGAATGGCTAACAAATTGATTAGTTCAATTTCGGGCGTTCAGTTGCACGATTACGGTTGTACACTCAAGGCATACCGCCGGGATGTCATCAAAGAGGTGATTCTTTACGGACAAATGCACCGCTTCATTCCGGTTTATTGTGCCTGGCAGGGCGGAAAAGTGACGGAAATTCCGGTCAGGTACCAGCCGCGTCAATTTGGAAAAAGTAACTATGGCATTTTCCGAACGTATAAAGTGCTGCTGGATCTGGTGCTGATCAAATTCCTGGAAAAGTACATGCAGCGACCCATTCACTTCTTTGGTGGCGTGGGCGTGCTGGCTTTTTTGGTGTCATTTGCCGCTGTTCTGCTGGCGGCCTACTTCAAAATAACCGGTCAGAAGGATCTCATCGAAACACCGCTGCCAACGATTGCGTCGATGTTTTTCATCATTGGTATTCAGCTCGTTCTGATGGGAGTGATGGCCGAGATTTTAATGCGAACGTACTACGAGTCGCAGCATAAAATGCCCTTCAGTGTGAAGGAAACTATCAACTTCGGTCAAACCTCGGAAGTGGTTTAACGCCAGATACGAACTACTCTATGTGCGGAATTGCTGGATTTGTAGGGCGTGGGAGTGAAGATGATCTGCTGCGGATGATTCGTCGGCTGCAGCACCGGGGTCCCGATTTTCAGGGGGGGTGGTGGCAGCAGGGACAGTCTGCCGGTGCAGTGGGTCTGGGCCACGCCCGACTGAGCATTATTGACCTGAGCGACTACGCGAATCAGCCTTTCTTCAATCACGACCAGACGGTAGGAATCGTTTTCAATGGTGAGATTTATAATTTTCAACTGCTCCGGGATGAGCTGCTGAAATTGAATAAATACACCTTCCGTACCAACTCAGACACGGAAGTCCTGCTCTATCTATATGAAGAGTATGGTGAAGACTTATTCGACCGGATCAACGGTATGTTTGCCTTCGTCATCCACGATTTTCGGCGGCAACGGACATTGCTTGCCCGTGATCGGATGGGCAAAAAACCGTTGTATTACAGCACCATTGGCGACACGCTCATTTACGGTTCAGAACCCAAAGCACTGTTGCAGCATCCGCTGGTATCGACCGAAATCAGTCCCGATGCGCTCAATGCTTATCTGACGTTTGAATACGTACCAACACCGTATTGCATCTTCCGCGACATTCGTAAACTGGAACCGGGCCAGTACATGGTTTTTGAGCAGGGGCGCATAACGGTTCACAAGCCGTACTGGCACATTCAATTCGATCACCAGCCAATTTCGTTTGGGAAGGCTCTGGAGCGTTTTGACGCCCTGCTAAACGACGCCACCGCCAGCCGACTTGTGGCCGATGTGCCACTGGGTGTCTTTCTGAGTGGCGGCTTAGACAGTTCGGCGGTGGCTTACTACGCTCAGAAAAACAGTACTGACCGCATAAAAACGTTTTCCATTGGCTTTCAGGAAAAATCCTACGACGAAAGCAGTTACGCACGCATGGTTGCCAACCATTTGGGCACCGAACACCACGAGAAAATTCTGACGGCACAGGATTCACTCGAGTTGTTACCCAACATTACCGATAAGCTTGACGAACCATTCGCCGATGCTTCCATCATCCCGACGTATCTGCTCTCGCAGTTTACCCGCGAGAAAGTAACGGTGGCGTT
>JAYTAC010000206.1:0-4574 GCA_043737755.1 Spirosoma sp. | reverse complement strand
AAAAGGAGAAACGGATTTTGTCTGCCTGAATTTCGCCAATACGGATATGGTGGGCCACACGGGCGTGTTTGAGGCCGTAGTGAAAGCCGCCGAAACGGTCGATGCCTGTGCGAAAGCCGTTACCGAAGCCGCCCTCGAATACGGCTACACGACGATCATCATCGCCGACCACGGCAATGCCGAGTACATGATTAACGACGACGGTACGCCCAACACGGCCCACACGACCAATTTAGTACCGTGCATCCTGATCGACAAAGACTACCATCCCGCTCTCAACGACGGCAAACTCGCCGACATTGCCCCCACCATTTTAGACCTGATGGGAATTCCACAACCGCCGGAGATGACGGGCGTGAGTTTGATTCGATAAAGCCCTGCCAGTGGTCGAAGACCCTGGTAGTGGCTAAGTAGGTTATCGTTAGCCACTACCGGGGTCTTCGACCACTGGCAGGGCTTATGTCCATTGGCAGGGGTTGAAAATATTACATATCGAACAGCATCCGGGCGGGGTCTTCCAGAATCTGCTTCACCCGGACGAGGAAACTGACCGATTCTTTGCCGTCGATGATGCGGTGATCGTAGGACAGGGCCACGTACATGATGGGGCGAATCACGATCTCGCCGTTGACGACGACGGCCCGCTCCACAATGTTGTGCATCCCCAGAATAGCCGACTGGGGCGCGTTGATGATGGGCGTCGAGAGCATCGACCCGAATGTGCCGCCGTTGGTGATGGTAAACGTGCCGCCGGTCATCTGCTCGATGGTCAGCTTGTTGTCGCGGGCGAGTCCGGCCAACCGTACCACTTCTTTTTCGATCTGGGCGAAACTCATCTTGTCGGCATCCCGAATGACCGGCACGACCAACCCCCGCTCCGTCGACACGGCAATCGACACGTCGCAGAAGTCGTTGAAGACCATGTTGTCGCCGTCGATTTGGGCGTTCACAGCCGGGAATTCTTTCAGCGCAATACAAACCGCTTTCGTGAAGAACGACATGAAGCCGAGACCGACGCCGTTCTTCTCTTTGAACTTGTCCTTGTATTTGTTGCGCAGGTCCATCACCGGTTTCATGTCCACCTCATTGAAGGTCGTCAGCATGGCCGTTTCATTCTTGACGGCTACCAACCGGCGAGCAATGGTCCGGCGGAGCGAGGTCATTTTCTCGCGACGCTGTCCTCGTTCGCCGATCATGGCGGAAGCCAGAGCAGGCGTCGAAACCGGGGCCGGTTTTGGTGCGGCCGGTTGGGTAGGCGCGACTATAGCGGGTTGAGCCGAAACCGCATCGGCGGGCCGGTCGGACCGCTGCACGAGTGCGGGTTGCGCCGGGGTTGGCGATGCGTTCATGGCGTCTTCCTTCGTCACGCGGCCATCCACGCCGGTGCCCTGAACCTGCTGGGCTGAAACACCTTTTTCGTCAAGAATTTTGGCGGCTGCGGGCGACGGGTGATGGACGGCGTATCCATTTTGCCCGTTTGTCGACGGTTCCGAAGATACCGTTTGCTGCACCGGTTGCGCCGGGGCGGGCTGTGGTGTTGGAACGGGCGCAACAGCAGTTGCTCCCGTTTCAATTTTGGCGATCAACGCGCCAATGGCCAGCGTTTCGCCCGCCTGCGCCACGATGCGAAGCGTTCCGGCGGCTTCAGCGGGAAGTTCAAAAGTGGCCTTATCAGATTCGAGTTCGCACAAAACCTCGTCCAGTGCGACCTGGTCGCCGTCTTTTTTGCTCCACGACGCAATGGTCACTTCCGTAACGGACTCGCCAACCGCCGGGACGTTCATCTCGATCACGTTCACGCCAGCCGGGGCTGGTGCACTGGGTTGTGCTGGTTCGGCAACGGGCTGTGGCACTGCCGGTGGGGGTATTGCCGCAACGGGTTGGATAGAAGCAGCCGTTTCAACTTTTGCGGGCTTGGGAGCCGGGGCCGGGGCAGTGCCACCGTTGTCAATCATACATATGCTGGCTCCAATGGGCAGCACGTCGCCTTCCTGAGCCAGAATGTGCAATATGCCGTCGGCTTCGGCGGTCAGTTCAAACGTCGCTTTGTCGGAATCGAGTCCGCACAAAACGTCGTCCATTTTCACCTGATCACCTTCCTGTTTGTACCACGTACCGACGGTTACTTCAGTAATCGATTCCCCCACAGCGGGGATTTTCATGTCAACGGCCATATAGCGGTTAATGGGTTAGTCAGTTAGTGAGTCGGTCAGTTGATGAGTTGGCAAGTCAATCAACCGACCGGCTCATTAACTGACTAACTATTTTTACTCGTATGCTCTCCGAACGATGTCAGCTTGTTCCTGGGTGTGTATTTTGGCGTAGCCGGTAGCGGGTGAGGCAGCGGCTGTGCGCGAAACGACACGCATGGTCAGCGAAGCCGCCGGGTTCTGCCCTGCCATCACGCGCAACAGGTAGCCCCAGTAGCCCATGTTTTCAGGTTCTTCCTGCACCCAGACTAAATCGGCTTTCTTGTACTGGCTCAATACGGCTTCCAACTGTTTTTTGGGGAACGGAGCCAACTGCTCCAACCGAACGATGGCCACATCGGTACGCTCGTCGGCCTGTTGCTTGTCGAGCAGATCGTAATAGATTTTGCCCGAGCAAAGCAACACGCGCTTTACTTTTTTGGCTTGTGCATACGAGTCTCCCAGCACTTCCTGAAATTGGCCTTTTGTAAGCTCGTCCACCGAAGAAACGCACTTGGGATGCCGCAGCAGCGACTTTGGCGACATCACCACCAACGGCTTGCGGAATGACCACGCCAGTTGCCGACGCATCAGGTGAAAAAAATTGGCCGGTGTCGTGATGTTGGCCACAATCATATTTTGCTCAGCGCAGAGTTGCAGGTAGCGCTCGGGGCGGGCGTTGGAGTGCTCGGGTCCCTGTCCTTCGTAGCCGTGTGGCAACAGCAGCACCAACCCGTTCTGAATACCCCACTTCGACTCGGCAGCGGCAATGAACTGGTCAATGATTAACTGAGCACCATTCGAGAAATCGCCGAACTGCGCTTCCCAGATCACCAATGCGTGGGGATTGGCCATCGCGTAACCAAACTCGAAACCCAAAACGCCGTATTCCGACAGCAGCGAGTTATACACCTGAAATCTCTGCTGACCGTCCTGAATAAAATCGAGCGATGAGTGGGACGCGTTGGTTTCGGCGTCGTGGAGCACGGCGTGGCGGTGCGAAAACGTGCCCCGCTGCACGTCCTGACCGCTCAACCGAACCGGCTTACCCTCCACCAGCAGCGAACCGTAGGCCAGCAACTCGGCCGTGCCCCAGTTCACCATGCGGCTGTCGGTCAGCATCGTTTGCCGATCTTTCAGCAACTTGTCAATTTGTTTGAGCGGTTTGAAACCGTCCGGTATGCTGACCAACGCCTTGCCAATAACGTCCAGCGTTTCAGGACTGACACCGGTTTCGGGCGACTGGTCGAAATCGGACGCTTCGCTGAACCGCAGTTCGGCCCAGTCCAGATCGAGTCGCAGGGGTTTGTACGGAATTTCGGCCTTCTGCTTCACCTGGTCGAGCCGGTCCTGCAACTGCTTTTTGAACTCCGAATCCATGCGCGTGGCCAATTCAGCGTCCACGTCGCCCCGCTCGATGAGCAGTTTGTTGTAGAGTTCGCGCGGGTTGGCGTGCTTGTCGATGAGGTTATACATCGTCGGCTGCGTGAATTTCGGCTCGTCGGATTCGTTGTGGCCGTAACGTCGGTAGCAGACCATGTCGATAAACACGTCGCGGCCGAATTTCTGTCGAAACTCAACGGCTAACCGGGCGCAGAAAATAACTGCTTCGGGATCGTCGCCGTTGACGTGAAAAATGGGCGCGTCGATGATTTTGGCAATGTCGGAGCAATAAATCGACGAGCGGGCATCTTCAAAATCAGTGGTGAACCCAACCTGATTGTTAATGACGAAGTGAATGGTGCCGCCGGTTTGGTAGCCCGCTAATTTGGCCATCTGCGTCACTTCGTACACGATCCCCTGCCCGGCCACGGCTGCGTCGCCGTGAATGAGAATGGGCATGATTTTGGTGAAGTCCCTGGCGTACTCTTCGTCGGCCTGCGCCCGCACGAATCCTTCGACCACCGGATTGACGGCCTCTAAGTGCGAGGGGTTGGGAGCGAGTTTCACGCTGATGGGCTTACCCGATTTAGTTTCGGTCAGGCTGGCGTAGCCGAGGTGGTATTTCACGTCGCCGTCGCCGTGCACCTGCTCGGGCACGTTGCCTTCAAAGCCATCAAAAACTGCCTCGTAGGATTTACCGAGGATGTTGCACAGCACGTTCAGCCGTCCCCGGTGGGCCATGCCGATCATCACTTCTTCGACGCCCATGTCGGCCGCCGTGCTGATGATGGTGTCTAATGCCGGAATGGTCACTTCCCCCCCTTCGAGCGAAAAGCGTTTCTGGCCCAAGTACTTGGTAGCTAAGAAGTTCTCAAAAACGGTGGCTTCGTTCAGCTTTTCGAGGATGCGTTTCTTCTCGTCGGTCGTTGGCATGAAAACGAGGGCTTCCTTCTCGATTTTGTTGCGCAGCCAGTTTTTCACGTCCATCTCGCGGATGTACAT
>JAYTAC010000205.1:0-1771 GCA_043737755.1 Spirosoma sp. | reverse complement strand
AACTGACCGACGTGGCCGAGATTATAGAGAGCGATTTGGTCAATAATCAGCCGGTCGAGCGGCTCAAGCTTGCGGTGTAAAGTCGGCAGGCTGCCAGTAAATTACTAACTGATCGACCCACCAACTGACGGGATGAACTACAAACACCTTTTCTTCGATCTCGACCATACGCTCTGGGATTTCGACCGGAACTCGGCCGAGTCGATTGCCGAACTATTCGATTCGTTCGGGCTGGCCGACGCGGGCATTGCATCGGCGGCTGAGTTCAGCAAACATTTCATCGCCATCAACCGGCAGTTGTGGGCCGACTATGACCGGAACGTCATTACCCACGACTACATCCGGCAGCACCGGTTTCCGTTGGTATTCCGGTCGCTGGGCGTCGACGAAGCAGCCATCCACGCCGACCTCAACGCCGAATACCTGCACTTGCTGCCCCGCAAGCCGCATTTGCTGGAATCGGCGCGGGAGGTACTGGATCATTTGAGGGGCCGCTACACGATGCACATCATCACGAACGGTTTTGCCGAAATCCAGGCCGTCAAAATGGACAGTGCCGAAATCAGCCACTACTTCACGCACGTGGTGACCAACGGTGTTGTCAACGCTAAAAAACCTGATCCCGTCATTTTCCGGTATGCGCTGGAAATCAGCGGGGCCGACGTAGCCGAAAGCCTGATGATCGGTGATAATTACGAGGCCGACATTCTGGGGGCGAAAGGCGTGGGTATGGACACCGTTTTTTACAACACGGCCGGTGACGCTACGGCCGACCCGCCGACGTATAACATCCGCCACTGGAACGAACTGATGGCTATTTTGTGAGATTTTTGGCCAGGTATCACGGACTTCAGTCCGTCTGTCGTCAACTAATGCGGACTAAAGTCCGTGATACCTTCTCCGCCCCCACCCCAATGAAATACCTCCTACTTTTTCTGCTTCTCCCCTGCTCGCTCCACGCCCAGCAGCCCACCACCGTTGATGTGTGCGTGTACGGCGGCACGTCGGCGGGTGTGATGGCGGCCTACGCGGCCAAAAAAGCGGGTAAATCAGTGCTGTTAATCGAGCCGGGGCAACACTTAGGCGGGCTGTCGGCGGGAGGGTTGGGCGCGACAGATATTGGTAACAAGTTTGCTGTCACGGGTTTGGCGCGGGATTTTTACCGACGCATCGGCAAACACTACGGCAAACTCGAACAGTGGACGTTTGAGCCGCACGTTGCCGAAAATCTCTTCAAGCAGTACATACGGGAAGCCAGCGTACCCGTGCTGATGAATCACCGGCTTACCGGTGCGACCGTGACGGGGAAAGTCATCAACCACATTACGGTCGAAGATGCGGCTTCACCCTCAGCTAAAAAAAATCGCATCATCTACGCAAAACAGTTCATCGACTGCACCTACGAGGGTGATTTGATGGCCAAAGTGGGTGTGGCCTACACCGTCGGACGGGAAGCTAACAGCCAATACGGGGAAACATGGAACGGGGTGCAACTGCTTGACAAACACCAGTTTCCCGATGGCGTCGACCCCTACGTTGTGCCCGGCAAACCAGAAAGCGGATTGCTCTACGGCGTCAGCAACGCCAAACTCGCTTCCAACGGCTCTGGTGACCGGGCCATTCAGGCATACAATTACCGCATGTGCCTGACCGATAATCCGGCTAACCGTATCCCGATTTCCCGCCCTGCTGACTACGACTCCACAAAATACGAACTGTTACTGCGGCAGATTCAACGGAAGGAGCCGAGAGAACTGACCTGGAACCTGAT
>JAYTAC010000204.1:0-1774 GCA_043737755.1 Spirosoma sp. | reverse complement strand
GTGGCTCCGGGTATTGCTGGTGATCTTAGCGGTGGTCTGCGGACAGTGGGCCGTTGAGCTTGTCCTGCGCGACGTTTTCCACAGTTTTTACCAATACGATCACTCCTACTGGCTGCTGGGATTTTTCCTGATCGCGCTGGGCGTGGCGGGTTTGCAGCAGGGCAATTTGGCTACCGTTCAGTTTCGGGACGAGTCGACCACCAGCGCACCAGCCACCCCGATCAAAGCGGTCGCCGACGTCAGTCCTGAACACGTTGAACGCGTTCGCCGGGCGATGGATATTGACAGACTCTACCTGAACCCTACCCTGACGTTGAGTGAGTTAGCTCAGCACGTCGCGCTGAACCCGAAGGTTGTTTCGCAGGTCATCAACGCAGGCATCGGTCAGTCGTTTACCGATTTTGTGAACGATTATCGCGTGGTCGAAGTGAAGCAGCGGCTCCGCACCAACGACGTGGCTCGTCTGACGTTGCTGGGCATCGCGCTTGAGTCAGGCTTTAACTCCAAGACGACTTTCAACCGAATTTTCCGTCAGCGTACCGGGCAGTCGCCGAGCGAGTTTGCCGAATTGGGTTAAGCCCAACTTATCCGTTGGGACGCCCCAATCCGGTTTTGGGGCGATCCGGGGCACTCACTGCGCTCACCTTTGCATCGTTCAAACGAACCAACCCCGTCCCAACGATGCGCACACTCTTCCTGTTCACGGCCTGCCTGCTCGGCACGATGGCCATCGCCCAAACCAAGACATCCCAAACCGGCTGGTCTGACAAAAGTCGGCTGCTGCCCGACAAACTCCGTTCGCTGCCCGTCGGACTGACGCTTTGGCACACCAACAATCCCTGCGTTCCGGTGCGGGAGGGCGACACATACCTCTGGAAACATTCGACGATGGTTCGCGCCGAAGCGGACGACCTCGAACTGGTGGAAGCGGGTAGTTTTATCTGGTACGACTCGACCGGCTGGCACCCCAACATGCAACTCAGCACCGCGCAGTTTGCCGATACATTCAACTGTCCCGATGGCAAGCTGAGAAACGGCCAAACCTACACGTTTGGTAAAAACTGGCGGTACAGCAAACAGCTTTACGGGGGCGACGCGCTCTGGTACGTCATCGCCCGCGACCGTGCCGGTAAACTTCACAAAGGCTACGGCCTGATCGAAACCGAAGGCAAGCCCAACTCCTGATCTGTAACCGTCCTAAACCGGGCAATCCGCATGAAAACGCTTTTCGCTTCCGCAATCAGTCTCACATTGGCCACGACAACACCGACGTCGGCCCAAAGTCAGTCATTCGTCATCGACGCCAACGCTAATCAACTCACCTGGACGGGTTATGCCGAGGTTGGTTCGTGGGCACCATCGGGCACTGTTCGCCTGCTGAAAGGACAGTTGACGCAGACCGGCAACCGGGTCAGCAAAGCCACGATGGTGCTGGACATGACGACCATTCAACACGAAAACGACCAACTACAGACGCACCTTCGGGACGAGGCTTTTTTCGACGTAGCCCGCTTTCCTACCGCTACGTTCGCGTTGGGATCAATAACCAACGCGACCGCTTCGGGGCAACTGACGGTCAGGGGCGTAACGAAACCCATTATGTTCCCGGTCGTTATCAGTCAGGAAGGGAGTGCGTTACGGATCAAAGGTCGGGCCGTAATTGACCGGACGCAGTTTGGCATTCGGTACAATTCAACTGGTTTCTTTGCTGATCTGGGCGATCAGGCGATAAAAAACGAGTTCGCTCTCACGTTCGACGTAGTAGCAAAGCCGA
>JAYTAC010000203.1:0-11028 GCA_043737755.1 Spirosoma sp. | reverse complement strand
AAACGGGCTGCGCGTCGGACTGACCGCCGGGCGTACTGGCGTCGAGACCGAAGGGGTTGTTGAAAATGGCCCCGTTCAGGGTGAAGTTGTTGAAGCGGCTGTTGCGCCCCGCAAACGAGCCGTCGCCCCCCGACATGGGGTTCAGGCGGGTGTAGTCGAAGATGGAGCGTTTGATGGTCGGCAGCGTCCTGATCTGCTCGTTGCTGATGTTGGTCTGCGGACCGGTGCGGTTGTTGTTGAGCACGTCGTTGGCGTTGGAGCGGACTTCCACTTCGCTCAGTTGCCGGGCATCATTGCGGATCGTTACCGTAAGCGGCAGCTTCTGACCGAGACTCAGAAACACGTTCTCGATCACCTCGCTGGTGTAGCCTACGTAGCTGACGGTGATGGTATACGGCCCGCCGATGCGCAGGTTGGGCAGGTTATACTCGCCTTCGGAGCGGGTCGTGACGCCGTACTGAGCACCGGTGGGCAGGTGAACGGCCGAGACGGTGGCACCGGGCAGATTGTCGCCTTTATCGTCGCGGACAAAGCCGTAAATGGAAGCGGTTGTGACCTGAGCATGGGCATGGTAATACCCGATTCCCAGACACAGGAAAAGTATAAGTAGAGTACGCATACGTGGTAGATGAGGTGAAATTAATATTAGCCTACGGGCAATAAAACTAATGAAAACCTCACAGTCGCTGTGACGTTCTTCTATTAATTGCACCAATTCATGGATAAATACAGAGCCGCCGACAAGTACAGGCTTTCACTGAACGGCATTGGTTGATACAAATCAGTGAAGTAACCTGACTGTGGTTTAAGCTGTGTTTGTGCGAAATCCCACCGTGAAAACCGTACAATGGACGAAAACCTATACCCGTTTTCAACTGATCCCATCGGCGTTCAGTACAGATTTGAGAGTGTCAGTGACGATAGAATTGTCGAAAAAGTGGCCCGACTGACTGAAATGAGCCTGCCGGACGTTTACAACGCAGCCTTGCTGGATATTCTGGATGATAGTTCTGAGAGCGACGTCAGCGTGACCGACAACGGCGATTTGCGAACTGTGCTGGCCACCGTCATGCAGATTATCGACAATTTTTTGACTAGATTTCTTCAGAAGTGTTGTTACGTTCAGCGGGGGCGATGACCGACGAACCCGGCTGTATCGAATTGTGATTGGCCGGGAGTTGGACGCAATTCAACGACGATTTCAGGTGTTCGGACAACTCTGAAGTGGACGGATTGAGGATTTTAAGCCTGATCGGGACTATGAACAGTTTTACGTCAAATTTGAAGCCTGACAAAAATGGAAAGCCTTCAAAAGAAGCCGCAATTTGTAGAAGGGAAGCCTGTTGTTCCGGTTCGCCCTCAATGTTCACCGGTAGTTCAGCGGAAATTAGACGAAGCGAACGAAGCATTGGCTAAATTAGACCAAGAGTCGCTTGACCTATTATTCCCAGGGAAAAAGAATAAGCCAAAGGATCACTAACCACTGTCACCAACACAAAACCCGGTACGAAGTAGATGGCTTTATACCGGGTTTTTGTGTTGATACCACTTTCATCAATCCGCCACCACAATCAGTGGGGCCACTTCTTCGGGGTCGTTGTCGGCCGAAGCTTTTTTGGCTTTGAAGGCCTTACGACCTGCTTTTTTCAGCGTCACGTCATATAAATCCGTCCGGCGGTCTTTGAGCACCTGCACTGAGCCGTGTTCGTGAAGTTCCTTCAGCAAACTCAGGTCCACGTCGGCAATGAGCACCATCTCGGTGTTGGGCGTCGCTTCGGCTTTCACGGCGTTGGTCGGAAACTGAAAATCCGACGGCGTAAACACCGCCGACTGCGCGAAGTTGATGTCCATGTTGTGCACCTTCGGCAGGTTACCCACGCAGCCCGAAATGGCCACGTAGCATTCGTTTTCAATGGCGCGGGCCTGGGCGCAGTGCCGCACCCGCGAGTAGCCGTTCTGAGTGTCGGTCAGGAAGGGCACGAACAGAATCTGCATCCCCTGCTGGCTCAAAATCCGCCCCAGTTCGGGGAACTCGACGTCGTAGCAAATCAGCATCCCGATTTTGCCGCAGTCGGTGTCGAAGGCCCGGATTTCGTTGCCCCCCACCATGCCGTAGTGCCGAACTTCGTTGGGCGTAATATGCACCTTGCGGTATTCCTCATACGATCCGTCGCGCCGACACAGGTAGGCCACGTTGTAGAGTTTGCCGTCGTCGTCCACGAGCGGCATGCTGCCCCCCACGATGTTGACGTTGTAGGAAATGGCCAATTCGCAGAGTTTGTCGCGCACCGGCTCCGTAAACTCGGCGAGCCGACGAATGGCTACCGGCTCGGGCAGGTCGTTGAAATCGGCCATCAGGGGCGTGTTGAAAAACTCGGGCAGCACCATAAAATCGGCCCGGTAGTCGCTGACAGCGTTGGCGAAGAACTCGACCTGATCCAGAAACGCGTCTAAGTTCTTGAACAGTCGCATCTGCCACTGAATCACGCCCAGCCGGATGATGGAGTCAGTGTGGGGGCGCTTGTCTTTCTCGGCAACGTAATAAATGTTGATCCATTCCAGCAGCGTCGCGTACTCCTTCGACTCGGTGTCGCCGGGCAAGTAGCCGCGCAGCACCTTGCGGACGTGGAAGTCGTTGGAAATCTGAAAGGTGAGCGTGGGGTCGTAGATTTCCTTTTGCTTCACCTTCGCAATGTACTCGCGGGGCGACAGGTCGTCGGCGTATTTGTTGTAGTTGGGAATGCGTCCGCCCGCCACGATACCCTTCAGGTTGAGCGTTTCGCAGAGTTCCTTGCGGGCATCGTAGAGCCGTCGGCCGAGCCGCAGGTCGCGGTAATCGGGATGCACGAACACCTCGATGCCGTAGAGGTAGTCGCCCTCGTCGTTGTGCGTTTTGAAGGTGTAGCCGCCCGTAATTTCGTAGTAGGTGTGGTTATCGCCGAACTGGTCGTACTTGACCCGGATGGCGAGCGCACAGGCCACCACTTTGCCGTCGACTTCCACGCAGAACTGTCCTTCGGGAAAGATGTTGAGGAGTTTGGTGATCTTGCTTTTCTCCCAATAGTCCCCGCCAATCCGGCTGTAGACTTCGATCATGGCCTCCTTGAGGTCCTGGTAATCGTCTTTCTGTAATGGTCTGGTTTGAATATGCATATAATGTCGGGACCGCGATTTTAAGGTGATTCAAATGATTTGCAGATGCAACCTGAATCCTGTCAATCAATTAAATCACCTTGAAATCGCGCGGGGCCGCCCGTGCGATCCAGAAGAGTTTCCATCTCCGTTAAGTGGTCATCGGTAAAATTCAAGTGGGTCACAAACCGTACCAAGTGTTTGCCGAACGGAATGCCCCGGATGCCTTCAGATGCTAATTGGGCAACGTAGTCGGTAGCTAAGATGGTTTCGGGGAGTCGGAAAATGACGATGTTCGTGTCGATGGGCAGAATCTCCTCCACTTCGGGCCGGTGTTCGAGCAGGGCACCGATTTTACGGGCGCGGGCGTGGTCCATCCGCAGCCGGTCCACATGGTGATCGAGGGCGTAGATGCCCGCTGCGGCCAAAAAACCCGCCTGCCGCCAGCCCCCGCCCATCAGTTTGCGGTAGCGCCGGGCCTGACCAATCACGGCCGACGTGCCCAGCAGCAGCGACCCCACCGGGCACCCTAATCCCTTCGACAAACAGATGCTGACCGAATGAAACAACGGGCCGTAGGCTTCGGTGGGTTCGCCCGTTTCGACTAATGCGTTGAAGAGCCGCGCTCCGTCTAAATGCAGAATCAGGTTGTGCTCGTCGCACACCCGCCGGATGGCCGCAATCTCGGGTACGGTGTAGTAGCAGCCCCCGCCTTTGTTGACCGTATTCTCGAGCACCACCAATCGGGACAGGGGCTTGTGCGGATCGGCGGGGCTGTAAATGTACTCGCGGACGAGGTCGGGCGTGAGTTTGCCGCGCTGCCCGTGGGCCAAACTTACCGACGCTAATGCGTTGACCATGATACCCCCGCCTTCGTACTGGTAGACGTGCGAGAGGTAGTCGCAGATCACGTCGTCGCCGGGGCGGCAGTGGGTGCGGATGGCGAGTTGGTTGGTCATCGTGCCGCTGGCGCAGAACAGGGCCGCTTCCATCCCGAACAGCCGGGCGGCTTTGGCTTCGAGGGTGTTCACGGTGGGGTCGTCGCCGAGGACGTCGTCGCCGAGCGGGGCGGAGAACATGGCCTCGCGCATGGCGGGCGTGGGTTGCGTAACGGTGTCGCTGCGAAGGTCAATCAGCATGAAAAGTGTCTACGTGTATTGGTGTGTACGTGTTCAGGTGTGTTAGTGCGTAAGTCCGGCACCCGCATGCACCTGAACACCCACGCACGTATGCACCCATGTGCGTTAGTTGCCCGGATTGCGGGTGCCGAAGTAATTGATTTCCAGCACCTCGCCGGGTGGAATGAAGGAAGGAGTAAACTCGTGCTTGATCTCAAACTGCTGGATGATGTCTTTCCACATCGGCTTGTTGGCAAAGCTGATTTTGTAGGTGTGCATCCGGCCATCGTTGGTAACGACCAATGGAACGGTTTGCTCGGACGCCTTACGAACACCCCGCGCAAACCGAACCCGGTTCTGATTGGGGTATTTTTCGTCGATTCCCTCCGGCTCCTGGCCGTTTAGCAGCCACACCAATTCCAGGGGCATCCGGGCTGCCGTGCCCGGTGGTCCCCAATACGCCATGCGGATGTAAACGTCACTGAACCCGTTGGCGGGCCAGCTACCGTATGGCGACTTCAGTTGACTCCCCCGTGCGTTTATCTGCGGTGCCCCGCCGGGACCATTTTCCGTTTTGCCCGTGAACGTGACGCGCCAGTTGTTGGTAACGAACGGCTCTTTCTGGTCGTAGCCACCGTCGACGATCACCCAGTCGTTACGGCCGTTGAAGGTATTGAACATGAAATCAGGTTTGGGAAACCGCTCCTGAGCGTATACGTAGTCGCGCACCTCCCGCTCAGAGCCAACGATGTAGGAGTAGGATTTATACCACGTATTGTCGCTGTCTAAGTGAATTATGGGCTGGTTGGCTAAGTAGGTGTGCGTGTCGCCACCTTCCCAGTTGTCGAGGGCCGAAATGGCCGCCATGTTGTAGTTTCCCTTGAAGAATCCGGGGCAGTACAGTCCCAGCAAACGCGGCTGACCTGCCTGAACAGACCCGGCGGGCATGGTGCCAATGTCGGCCCCGAGCCACGGTTCGGTCAGGCCGAACGGCGTACCCTGGTGGAGCACGTAGCTGCCGTTGGTGCCGGTGCTTTCGATGCCGTCCGTGACGGTGGCCGGGTTGTGGGTGAAGGGTGCCGATCCGTTGTAGAAATGCACCCGGCGCGTACCGTTGACCATCAGCATGGGCCACTCCTGCGATTCGGGAGGGTAGAACGTTTTGTCGGGCCGCTCGTGGGTGAGCCGGACGTGGACGTGTACCTTGTTATCATCCACGCGCACCCACTGCTCATAAAAAAATGGCAGTTTGCGGGCGTCCCGGTGCGCCCATGACAAACACTGGGCTTTGGTATAAATCCAGCCGTCAATGGAGCCGTAAAACAAAATCGGGGCGGGGTTATGCCCGTCGTCGCCCGACTGAAGGGGGTTGTAGCCGATGCCTTTCCACCTGGGCGAGTCGTCGGCAAACGAGCGGGGACCCCCATACGAACTCATGCCCGACTCGCGGCCGAGGTCCAGAAAGTTGATCAGGTTCTGTTTGGTTACCCGGTCGTAAATCTGAATCGAGCCGCCGTAGTCTTTGCGAACTTCGATCTGAAGCGTGGCCGACTGCTGAACCGACGCCTGGCCAATTACCCGGCTGCCAATGCGCGACTCGTTGTAGTCCGGCCACGGCGATTGAGCCGCCGGAACCTGATAAACGAACGGTTGGGTGCCGGGCGGTAAGCTATACGTGGGTTTGGACGGCGTGGCGGGTTCGAGGGTGGGGCGGACTGTTTCGCGGTACTGACAGGCCGACAGGCCGAGGGTCAGCAGAAGGGTGCCGGTCAGTAGTCGGAGGACCCGGTAATGGTAGATCATGCAGGTGGTGTTGAGCGAAGAGCCACGAAACTCTGAAGGACAAATATAAACAGGGAAGGCCATTCGTACCGATTGGACGCGACGAGCAAATTCGTTTTTTTTGGACGATTCACGATTGCCCGCAAAACTGTCCCCGAGCCGGTTGCTCTTGGATTTGTACCACTTACCTGTATTTTTGGGGCAGCCGACGAATGAATCGCCAACCGTACCCGGCGCTCCGGGAAGCGGTCTCCTGAGCCGTTCCTGTACCTTAACTTTCGCATTTATGTTTACCGCCAAAATACCCTGGATCGCCCTGCTCGTCCTGTGGATGGGGGGCGCGGCCTGGTGGCACGTTTGCCACATCAAGCAACTCTGCGTCAACTACCCGCAGTCCGCAGCCGTCGCCGAAGGAACACTGCTGACCACGGTGGCATCCGAAGGGCTGACCGTTGCCGACGGCGACCGGTTTCGGCTGGCACTGCCCGGCAACTTTAGTTTTGCCCGCTTGGGGGCCAACGCCAACATGAACACCCTGATGGGATCGCTCGATTCGCTGACGGCGTACCTGAAAGCCAATCCCGACCGCAAACTGACCATCACCGGCTACTACGCCATCAACGAAGCCAACGCAGCCCCGTTCGACAACGTCGGGCTGGCCCGCGCCGAAGGCATCAAACAGTTCTTAGTGCAACAGGGTATTCCGGCCTCGTCGCTGGTGACCAATAGCTTAGCCCGTACCGACCTGGCGTTTTCGCCCGCCGGAGACTCACTCTACGGCGGAATTGATTTCGTGTTTACGGGTATGATGTCGGAACCCGCTGCGGACACGACGCTCACCGACATCACGACGGTCTCGGCGGCTACGGCGGTTGTCAGCACGCCAGTGCCCATGACGGTGGCCGAGTCGGCGACGGAGGAAAGTTTAGCCGCTGCCGAAAAATTCACGTCTGTTTTTGAGCCGATTGACCTGTATTTTTCCCTGAACGGAGCCAGCTACATCAAAACGCCCGAGACGACGAAGTTTTTCGCCGAAGCCGCCAAATACCTGTCCGCGCACAAAGGCCGGAAACTTTTGCTGACGGGCTATACCGATAACTCCGGGTCGGATGCGGCCAATTTGCGGCTCGCGCGTGAGCGGGCCAAAGAGGTCAGCGTCAGGCTGCGCCAGTCGGGTATCGACCAGGGGCAGGTGGCGGTGGAAGCCAAAGGCGAAGCCGACCCAAAAGCCTCCAACGAGACCCGCGAAGGCCGCAAAGCCAACCGGCGCGTCACGGTGGTGGTGCAATAAAAGAAGTGTATCGGTTTGTAGTTCGTGGTTTGTCGTTGGCTGACGCGCACGATCGCTACGCGTCAGCCAACGACAAACCACGAACCCCCTGAACCCTGAAAGACTATGTTCGACATGAACCCCCTTAACCTGCCCGGTGCCCAGGTGCAGCAGTTGATTATGCTGTTTGTGGCCGGGACGCTCGGTTTTATCATCGGTTACGTCTCGCGTCAGCGCACCGCCCGCACCCTCGAAGCCGACTTGGCCACCGTTATTAGTGACCTGTACGACTGTCAGCGACCGGTGGTGGCTTCGGCGGCTACCCGGATCAACAGCGAAGAAGCCGTCACGCTGAACCGGATTGCCGCCCGCGCCGGTGAACTGAATTTCGACCGGATTGGCTACGCAACGGCCAACGACGCCGACGACCTGAAACGGATCGTGGGCGTTGGTCCGTTTCTGGAAAAGAAACTCCACGCCATCGGTATCTACACGTTTCGGCAGATCGCCCGCTTCAACCCGGACGATGTTGCGCAGGTCAACGACGTGATCGAGTTTTTCCCCGGCCGCATCGAGCGCGAAAACTGGGTTGGGCAGTCGGCGGAATTAGCCCGTAACAAACAAGCCTAAATCAACTGAATCATGTTTGGATTAGACCCCCTCAGCCGACCCGTTGCCATCGCCGAAATACTGCTGCTGCTCTCGTTTGCCGCCTTTGTTGGCTGGTTATTCGGGTATCTGCTGCTCAATGGCCGCGTCAGCGGGCTTCGCGCCGACATTGCCGACAAACAGGCTGAATTGGACGATTGCCGCCAGTCGAAACCAGTTGCTGTTACTACTCCGGTTCGTATGGCACCGATGTCGTCTCCCGCCAGCGCCGACGCCGTTCCTCCGTCAGCGTCAGCGTTTGTCGTTGAAACCGCTGCCTACGTACCTGCCGATCCGTTGCTGCCCGCCTTCTCCCACGACGATACCCCCAATCCCATTACTGCGGCTGTCGCTGTGCCCGAAACCGAACCGGTAGCCGGCCGACCGGACAACTCGGAAGCGGCCGTGCTGAACCGCATTGCGGCCCGTGCGGGCGAAATCAACTTCGACCGGATTGGCCGGGCTACGGCTGCCCAAGCTGATGATTTGAAAGACATCATTGGCGTCGGACCGTTTTTGGAGCGAAAACTGCACAGTCTGGGCATCTACACGTTTCGGCAAGTGGCCAATTTCACCAGTGAGGACATGGACACCGTGAACCGGATCATCGAGTTTTTTCCCGGCCGCATCGAGCGCGATGATTGGGTGGGACAGTCCAAAGCCTTCCACGAGCGAAAATACGGCGGGCGCGAGAAGACCCACGACTAAATTCGTGGGTTGGTAGTTTGCCGACCTCTGTTTATCAGCCCACGAATTTAGTCGCGGGCTTTTTCGGGGTGCTGCTCACCACCATCGTGCCGCCCGACGCGTAGAAATCGCACGTGTCCCGCAGCACGCACTCCCCGCAGTTGGGCGAGTACCAGGTGCACACCCGCTGCCCGTGCCAGTAAAAATGTTTGTGAAAGTTAAATAACACGTCGGCGTCGGGCGGCAGGCGGGCCAGCAAAATGGCGTGGGCTTTTTCGGCACTCACTTTAGGGCCGATCACGCCAATCCGCTGCGTAACGCGGTGAACGTGCGTGTCGACGGGCAGCACGGGCTTGTGAAAATTGAACAGCAGCAGCAGCGTGGCCGTCTTTGGACCGATGCCGGGCAGGTCGGTGAGCCACTTCATCGCGTCGTCGGTCGACAACTCGCGCAGAAAGTCGATGTTGGCCGCGCCCGTCTCGCGGATCAGATGCGTGAGCAGGTTTTGAATATAAGGGGCTTTGACGTCGGGGTAATTAGCCGTGCGGATGGCGTCGACCAAATCGGCGAGGGGCGCATCGCGCACGGCTTCCCACGTCGGAAACCGCTCGCGCATAGTTCGGTAGGCCGTTACTTCGTTGGCGTGGGTGGTGCGGTGCGACAAGATCGTGCCGACCAACTCGTGCATCGGGTCAGCGCGGCCGTAAATCGCCTGAATGCCGTAGTGGTCGTTCAATCGGGCGTGGGCGTCGAGGGTTTTGGCGGTCGGATCGGGGAGGGGGAGCATAAAAAAACAGAAACGCGCTGTGCGTTTCTGTTCAACCCGGCTTCTCCGAAAAAGTTGTGGGTGCCTACTTGATTACCGGCAGCTTGGCCTGCTGCCAGGCGTTGAATCCACCGTTGAGGTGTTTGATTCGCTCAAAACCAAGACTGTCCATGGCCGCTGTTGCCTTTCGGCTGCGCCCGTTCTCCAGCCCGGCTGCGCAATGCACCACGTACGTTTTTGATTTATCCAACCGGGCTAATTTGCTCTTGAAATTCGGGTCGTACAGGTTGATGTTAACGGCATTGGCAAGATGGCCGTTCTTGTACTCGTCGGGCGTCCGAACGTCGAGCACCACCATATCTTTCTGTGTTTGCAGGGCCGAAGCAACCTGTTTGGCATTCACGTCTTCACGCGGTAGCCGGGTCGAGGTTGTGCGGGTCTCAGTGCCCGACTGGGCGTTGGCAACTGTGCCGACTCCCACCGACAGCAGGCAACTCAACAGGGCGATTGGCAGGGTAGTTTTCATCAATGGATCAGTTTTCACGGTTGATTAATTGTTCGGCTAATTGCGTCAGGCCGGTCGTGGCGGGTTCCTGAATGAAGGTGACGTTGGCTTTCTGGTGCATGGCCGGGGTGTTCGGATCGACGACGTAAACCGGCACCCCCGCCCGGACGGCGTAGACCAGACCGGCCGCCGGATACACGTTCAGCGACGTGCCGACCACAATCAGGATGTCCGCCTGGTCGGTGATGTCGAGGGCCACGTCCATCATCGGCACAGCCTCCCCGAACCAGACGATGTGCGGGCGCAGTTGGGCACCTTTCTCGCAGGTATCTCCGGTTTTGATCTCCCAGCCGTCGATGTCATACACCAACGATTCGTCGGCGGTGCTGCGCGACTTGAACAACTCGCCGTGGAGGTGAACTACGTTGGACGACCCCGCTTTCTCGTGCAGGTTGTCCACGTTCTGGGTGATGATCGTTACGTCGAACTGCTCTTCGAGCTTCACTAATGCCAAATGACCCGCGTTGGGCTGAACGCTCAGGGCCTGTTTCCGGCGCTGGTTGTAGAAATCCTGCACTAAATCGGGGTTGCGCTGCCAGGCTTCGGGCGTGGCCACGTCCTCGATGCGGTGATTTTCCCACAGCCCGTCCGACGCCCGAAAGGTGGGAATGCCGCTCTCGGCACTGATGCCCGCCCCCGACAGGACGACTACTTTCTGACGTGTTTTCATACTCCCAAGATACGCAAAAGGAAAACGCGAACCCGGCCAGCAGAACGAATAAAGACGAATTGTGCCGCCTGAATTTGTCCGATTGACCCGGTCCGCGTTCCCGGATGACTTTGTTTACTTCCCGGCCAGCACCTTTTTGGCGGCTGGCTTTTTGGCCGCAGCCGGTTTTGCCTTGACCGGAGCCTTTGCGGTGGCTGTTTTGGCCGTGGCTTTCTTAGCCGGGGTTTTCGTCGTAGCTGATTTGCCAGCCGGTTTCTTCGCAGCTGCTTTCCCCGACCCGTCGGACCGCGCCGGGGTAGGTTCGCCACCGGCCAATTCTAAGCACTGCTCGAGTGTCAGCGTGGCGGGGTCGGTCTCTTTCGGAATTTTGACGTTGCGCTTGCCCACCGC
>JAYTAC010000202.1:0-1775 GCA_043737755.1 Spirosoma sp. | reverse complement strand
TTTTTCTGTTTGTCGCCGTTAACAACCGGGCGTTGCTCGGCGACACCTACCGCAACTCACTTTGGCAGAACGTGGCAATGGGTTTGGTCGTCGTCGTTACGGCCTTGCTGGGCGGGTGGAACGTGTGGCTGTCCGTATCCGGGCTGTTTTGAGTCAGCAGTGTCGCGGTGGGTTCTTTAACGTGCAGCGCACTCCAACTTAGTTCCGATGAAGTGCTTACTACCACGTTGCAACCGTTTGTACAGTTGGTATGACACCAAAATTTCTGACCGCGCACAACCATAATCAAAGCCGCTCGCTGCGTATCTTTACCTCTGTAAAACGGTCATCAAACAGGGGTAACCAACTGATTATGAAAACGTCTCCTTTTCTCACCCGTTTCCTGGCTCCTGCTCTTGCGGCAACACTGATGACCGGCTGTGCGCCTGCCGTCACGACCTTACGGCTCGAACCGACGTCGGGCGACGTCGCCACCATCGACGGCCGGTCGGTAACTAAAACTGAGCGCAACGGTGTCGGCGTGGTGGCCTCTTTCGAGCGTGAAGACCTGGACTATGTTGCCCTCGATATCGAAATCAAGAACCATACTGATCACGTTATCGGGGTGGACCCTGCCAACTTTCATTTCGTGGCACTCGACGCAGCACAGGACTCCCTCCCCAACCCACGCGACGCCAGCCTGCCCATCACCGGCTCAGCCGCCAATCCCACCTACGAAGCCGGACGGATGGGACTGAAGCGTAAGCAGGAGGAAAAGCGTTTGAAACGGGCGAAAATAATCAACACAATTCTGCTCGTGGCGGCCGTGGCATCGGACGTTTCTACGACGGGGAACAACCGTTCCTATCGTGAATGGTCCGGCAACCGCATCTCGCACGATTTCGCCTACCACGCCATTGCCGCCAAACGCGCCGTCGATTTCGGCACCTTCGCCAACCGGATGCAACGCTATGACTATGAGGAATACCGCTGGCGAGAGCTGGCCCTGAGAACCAATTCGGTCGCTCCCGGCGAGTCGGTACGGGGGTTTGTCTACCTACCCAAAATACTGAACGCCAGCTACGTAGCATTGAACTACGCGGTGCCGGATGAGACCATTATTCCCCTGCTGTTCAAACAAGAATTAGTGAAGGAAAAAAGAAAACGTCGGCGGTAGAGGTATCACGAACTTTAGTCCGTTTTTTGGATGAGGGACATAAAACGGACTAAAGTCCGTGACACCTACCAATCCTCGCCGTCTTCCTCAAACCCCTGTTGCGCCCGTTGCAACTCCAGCAGCGTTTTGGCGTTATTTTGCAACCTCGCCAGTTCGATACCGGTTTCACACAACGCAGCCGCCCGGTCACGCTGGTTCAGGTCGGCATAAAGCGCGGCCGCATGGTAGTACGTCGGCAGGTAATCGGGATGATTAGCCAATAGCTGGTCGAGATAAGGCCGTGCCTGCTCAGGGTGCCCATTTATGAACTCCATCGCCAGGGCGTAAACATTGAAGGGATCACCGGGTTCTTCCTCTACAAATCGAATCAATTGCCGAATGCGGTCGTTGTTCATAGACTTGGGAAAAAATAGTATGCGTGCATACTTTCTGTGCGACACGTTGTATTTTTGCGCCGTAAAACCAAAGCGATATCGACCCGATTTTTCCGAACCAAAACCACGTAATAGATGAAAATTTTAGTGTGTGTGACGAGTGTGCCCGACACGACCACCAAGATCACCTTTACTGATAATAACACCAAACTCAACAAAGCCGGTGTTACGTTTATCACTGGTCC
>JAYTAC010000201.1:0-4596 GCA_043737755.1 Spirosoma sp. | reverse complement strand
AGGACAACAGCCCGACCCTGTTTGTTGGAACGGCCGGTGGCTTTCCCGCTACGCCAACCGGGCAGAACGTCACTACCTTCCGCCAGGGATTGATTGCTCAAGATCAGGCCATTATTCAGCAACGCGGTTATGACCGCCGGAACATGGTAATCGGCAACGCCAACGCCCGCAACATCGGCCTGTTCGTGAACGGCGGCATCCCCACCAACAGCAAGTCGGAATTTTACTTTTCGGGCGGCATCACCTACCGCACCGGCACGGGCTACGGCAATAACCGGGTGCCCAACTCGCGCAACCAGCAGCCACTCCGCGCCGACGGCTCCCTGTTCTACCCCGACGGCTTCCTGCCGGGCATCACCTCCGATATTAATGACCGGTCGCTGATTCTGGGCTATAAGACAATGCTGGGCAAGTGGAACATGGACGTAAGCAACACCGCTGGCCAAAACACGTTTGCCTTCACGGTTGAGCAGTCGGGCAATGCCTCGCTGCCCGCTAATGACAACCAACAAACGGTTTTCGACGCGGGTAAACTCGCTTTTCTGCAAAACACGGCCAATCTCGACGTCAGCCGCCGGTTTGCCACCTCGGGCACTTCCTCGATAAACGTTGCCTACGGGGCTGAGTACCGCTACGAGAAATACCGGATTCAGGCGGGCGAACCCGCTTCGTATTCGGGTGATCCAAGCCGCCGGTTAGCCTTAGCTGCCCCCCAGTCGGGTACGGTGGTGGCGGCTCCGGGTGCTCAGATATTCCCCGGTTATCAAAGGTCAGACGAAGTGAATAAGGCGCGCAGCAGCCAGGCTGCCTATGTAGACCTTGAAGGCGAGAAGGGCCGGTTATTGGTGGGAGCCGCCGGTCGGTTTGAAAACTACAGCGATTTCGGTTCTACCCTGAACGGCAAACTGTCGGCCCGCTTCCAGCTTCCGCTCGGCGTGGCCCTGCGTGGTTCGGTCAGCACGGGCTTCCGGGCACCGAGTCTGCACCAACGGTATTTCCAGAATACCAGTACGCAGTTTGTTAACGGGTTGCCCTCCAACACGCTGACGGTCAACAACGACAATGCCATTGCCCGCACCGTTATCGGTGTCGACGCGCTCAAGCCCGAGACGTCCACCAATTTCACCGTTGGGCTGACGGCCCGCGCCGGTAAAGCCTTTACGCTGACGGTAGATGCTTACCAGATCAACATCAGCGACCGGATCGTATATTCAGGTTCGTTCACCCGTGCTCAGTTGGGTTTCACAGCTGCTGATTATTTAGGTGTAAACCTCGTGCGCTTCTTTGCCAATGCGGTCAACACCAAAACGCAGGGTATCGACATTGTGGCGGCTGAGCGGCTCACGATTGGCTCCGGTCGGTTGGTGGTGACGGCCGCGCTGAACTTCAACAAAAACACTGTGACGGGCGTCAACAGCACCCCGCTGATCGACGATCCAAAAAATAATCCGGCAGGAGCTAACCCAGGCACCTTCTTCCGTACGTCGCTGTTCGACCGCAACCAAGTTTCGCTCATCGAGGATTACCAGCCCCGCAACAAGTGGAATCTGAGCGCGACCTACACCGTCGGCAAGTTCGATATTACGGCCCGCACGGTGCGCTTCGGCGAAACAAAGTTTAAGACCGTCGCCGATCCAACCGCTAAACGAGCCGACGGTACGTTCTTTAACACGCAGTTCACGCGCAACGAAAACGGAGAAGCTTTCATCGACCAAACGTTCAGCCCCGTCTGGATTACGGATATTGTGATCGCTTACCGCGTGACGAAGATCGTCGGTGTGTCGGTTGGAGCCAACAATGTGTTCGACGTATATCCTGATCAGGCCTACATCGACCCGCGCAACGCACCGGGCAGCACCGATTACGCGGTAGGCCGGGATAACTCAAACCGTTCGCGTATTCTGTATCAGCCTAATCAGGGTGGTTTTAACGGTCGCTACGTCTTTGGCCGGGTAAACGTGAATTTCTAAACGCGTATTTAAACCTGCAATGTCCCAAAGACCTTGCAGGCTTGATGGTTTTGTGCAACGAAAAGAGCCGCCCAATCAGGCGGCTCTTTTCGTTCGGGGTGTGGGCTATTTGTGTCGAGATTAGACGTTACTTTTATCAATACCCACGTCTTTGAGTATTTTCGGCAGTGTCTCAAGTAGCATCCTGCTGTTTGGTTAATGAACTGATTCAACCGCTATTACAGAAACAGCAAGATGCTGTTTGAGACACTGCCGTATTTTCAGGAACAAGCCCTTTCCCCAAATCCCGTCCACCGTGAACCGAAATTGGAATAGTCTGTTTCGTGTCGGCTTGTTTGTAGATGTGATGGCTGCCTTTTGTTTTGTCCAACGTCCAACCTCGTTCCCCTAACAATTTGATCAGACGTTTTGGCGAATAATCCATGTCAGGCGGATAATGTTTGGTAGGAATCATCAACCGGCAGCTTCACAACTGTTTGAATAGGGCGTTGACTTTCCTGTTGTAGCTGTTCGGTATCGTCGTTGATCGGATATCCGTTGGCTTCCCGGCTTTGGATAACGCCTTCGATAGCTTCTTTCACCATAGACAATGCTTCGCCGAGCGTTTCGCCCCAGGTTGTACAGGGACTCAACGTTGGTACGTCGGCAATGTATCGGCCGTCGTCAGGATCTTTGGTAATGGTGACTTCATACAGCCGGTTCATACTAAGTTCGTTGTGAGTTGTTTCGCCAAGATACAACGTAGTCATCACTTTGGCCCCATCCGAATTGCTCCGTCCAACCGGATTACTTC
This sequence comes from Spirosoma sp., assembly GCA_043737755.1. GTDB lineage: Bacteria > Bacteroidota > Bacteroidia > Cytophagales > Spirosomataceae > Spirosoma. The sequence continues at coordinate 1,833 of JAYTAC010000201.1, read as the reverse complement.
ACCGTTCAGCATGGGGTTTTCGAGAATGGATTTGACCAGCATGGCATACTCCGCCGGGCGACCGAGCCGCGACGGAAACGGCACCTGCTGCCCCAGCGACAGTTGCGCGTCGGGGGGCAGGCTGAGCATCATCGGCGTTCCGAACAGGCCCGGTGCAATGGTCATCACCCGAATGCCGGAGCGGGCAAGGTCGCGGGCAATGGGCAGCGTCATCCCGACAATACCCCCCTTCGACGCTGAATAAGCGGCTTGGCCCATCTGACCATCATAAGCCGCCACCGACGCCGTGTTGATGATGACACCCCGCTCACCCGCGAACGCATCGGTGCGGGGTTGATTATTTTCCATCGCCAGAGCCGCCAGCCGGATTACGTTGAAGGTGCCGATGAGGTTGACGGCGATCACTTTCTGGAACACTGCCAGCGAGTGCGCTCCGTACACACCGTCGACTTTACCCAGCGTCTTTCGGGCTTCCACCACGCCCGCGCAGTTGATGGCAATATCCAGACCGCCAAACGTTTCGACCGCCAGGTTGACGGTTGCCTGCACGTCGGCTTCGCTGGTTACGTCGGTTTTCTGGTAGCGGACAGTCGCGCCCAATTCGTCGGCCAATGCGTTGCCGCGCTCGTCGTTCAGGTCGAGAATGATGACGTTTGCACCGTTTGCCGCCAGCATTCGAACGGTTGCCTCGCCCAGCCCGGAAGCTCCCCCGGTGACGATGGCGGTGGTGTTCTGTAGGTTCATAGAGGAAATTGTGTAGTCAGGTATCACGGGCTTCAGCCCGTTTTGGGTTCACGTAAAACGGGCTGAAGCCCGTGACACCTATCGTATCGGCACAAACAGCACGGCATCGGCGACGACCATTCCGGTTGCGCCATTGTTGCTGAGTTCGAGATAGGGCGTTGTGCCGGTGGTTAGCTGGTGTTCGCCGAGACTGATCCAGTCGTTGGACTGGGGTTGCTGATTGAGCGTTAATTTCTTGACGGTTTTGCCCGTGTTCAGCCGCACCGATACGCGATTGGCTTTGCCAGACTGACGTTCGTACTGGCCGGGGTTGCCGCCCCCGCCCGACGGAATGGGGTTGTAGACATACACGCGGTAACGGCCGGGCCGGTCGTTGGGGAGCTGGAACCGCACGGATTTTGGGCCGCTTTTGCCATCGTCCAGCAGCATCGACGTGCCGTATTTGCCGCCTTTGGTTTCGCGCTGCCACGCGCCGGTTAGTTGCACGCGGGTGGTGTCGTCGTTGTCGATCAGGATTTCGGGCAGCGAACCGTTCATCAGGGGGTTTTGTGATAGCTGAGTTTGCAGTTTTTTAACGTCGATGTTCTGCACCGCTTTCCCTTCGTCAATAGCCTGACAAGCCGCCACCGCTGCCGACTGCGCCAGAACCATAAATACCGGCTCCATCCGAATCGACCCGTAGGCGATGTGCGTGGCCGACAAACAAACCGGCACCAACAGATTCTGTACGCTGCCCCGTTCCGGCACCATCGACCGGTAGCTGACGGGGTAGGGCGGAAAACCGCCAACCTGAACGTCGCCCTCGTTACGCACGTATCCATTTACGACTAACCGCTGGCAGTTGTGCGAATCCATCGTGTAGGCGGCCATACCAATGCCGTCCGTGACCACGGCTTTACCCTCGCAGTTGGCTTGTGTCATCACGTAGTCGCCTACCATGCGCCGGGCTTCGCGGATGTACAACTGGTGCGAAAAGTGTTCGTTATCAGCATATTCGTCTTTCGGGTAGCCCCAGTTCAACATTTCGTCGCGCAGGTGTTTGGGCATTCGCGGGTCGTGGCTGATGAAGTAGAACAGCCCTTTCGTGTA
>JAYTAC010000200.1:0-4599 GCA_043737755.1 Spirosoma sp. | reverse complement strand
GGTATTGCAGAATGCTGGTCAGCGTAGCCACGGGAGCCGCGTTGATAGCAGCCGCATCCGCAAAGCCAGCCGCCCGGAAGGCGTCGTCGGTCGGTGCGAAGACCGTGAAGGGACCCGTCCCCGACAGGGTGGTGTTCAGGCCCGCCCGAATAACAGCGGCTTCGAGCAGGGTAAATTGGTTGTTTGCCACCACGAGGTCCGTAATGGTCTGCGGAACGGGCGTGGTGATGGGGTTCTCGTCCCCGTTTTTGCAGGCGGTAAATGCCAGCGAGAATACGAATAGCGACGCAGTCAGCAGACCGGGTATACGACGGTCATGGAATGAGTTAGTAAACATAATAGTTTGAGTTGGTTTGTTATTGAACGCACTGATAAAGTGACAGTTACGCCTGCTGAAGAACGCTCTTTCCACTTTTTTATTTCGATTGATTCCCGCAAAAACGCCACAGGTCCGTTATTTCTTGCTGAGCGTTTGAATGGCTTTGACCACTTCCGGCACGGCAAACACGACGGACGCAATAGACATTGCCGAGGCCGCCTGGCAGTACGTACACAATGCTTTGTTGCCTTCCCATTCTTCCCCGGCTAACTGAAGGTTCGTGCCCACGTCGGCGAGAATTTTCGCCCCCATCGCAATCGGCAGCCAGGGCTGCGTCAGGGCGCGGTCTTTGCCACCGGCTGCGGCTAACCAGGTCGTCAGCCCGTAGGTCAGGATCATCAGTACCGCGTCGGGTGTCTGAAAGCGTTTGTAGGCGTAATCCGACGCGTCCACTTTGTCGGAGTCGAAAATGGGGATTGGCGGATCGGGCAGGTGCTTGACGATACCCGTTTGGTACATGGTCACGATCTGACCGGCCAGCGTTCCCAGCAGGGACAGGCCGATGATCCAGCGTCGGTTGGTGAGGTCGGACGATTGTCCTTCGCGGAGTTCCTGGGAGAGTTGAGTAGGATTCATAGTGTTGAGAAATAGATAATGAAAAACAGATCGTCAGGGCCGGTGCGCCGGAGCGGACCCCGAATAAGTAAGGCACGATGACCATCATCGTGCCTTACTTATTATCCAATAAACGTCTTTTTGTTCCCGGAAACTGAGCCAATGACCCGTTTTAAACCCGCTCCGGCTTGGTCTCGCCCACTGGTTGACGGTATTTCTGGAAGGGAATTTTGAGCAGACTGCTGATACGGGAATGCTCGTGGGGTTCGGGGTGGGTGTCGATGCCGTATTTGAGGTCGCGGCCCGCCATTTCGTGGTAGGTGCCGAAGAGCCGGTCCCAGTACGGGAAAATGTTACCGTAGTTGGTGTTTGTCACGGGCAGCGCGTAATGATGGTGAACGTGGTGCATGTTGGGCGTCACAATAAACAGGCTCAGCAGCCGGTCGGCCCGGCGGGGCAACTCGATGTTAGCGTGGTTGAATTGCGAGAGTGCCACCGACAACGCCTGATACATAAACACGAGCCACATCGGCGCCCCCGTGATGAGTACGGCCACCATCGTGAACACGAACCGGATCACGCTTTCGCCGGGGTGGTGGCGGTTGGCGGTGGTGGTGTCGACGTAGGTGTCGGTATGGTGAATCAGGTGAAACCGCCACAGAAATTTTACTTTGTGCTCCGTCCAGTGGGGTAGCCACGCGCCGACTAAATCTAATGCCAGCAGTCCGACGACGGCTTCGATCCAAAGCGGTGCCTGAATCCACTGCATCAGCCCGACACCGTTTTGAACGGCCCAGTCGCTGGTGCGGAGCAGCACAACGGCCAGCGAGAAGTTGACGATAATGGTCGTGAGCGTGAAGAAGACATTAATGCCCGCATGCCGGACTTTCCGGTATCCAAACCGAAACAGGGGCACGGCACTCTCGATGAGCCAGAAGATGGTGATGCCACCCACCAGAATCAGGCTCCGGTGCGCCGATGGGATGTGCTCAAAATAGGCAACTAAACGCTCCATAGCCTGTTGTACTTATCTCAGATTGACTTACACAAAAATAGGGATAAATAGTTTCGTCAGTTGTCAGTAAGCAGTTATCAGTTATCATCGTGCTATTGGCCACGCTTGTTGGTCACCGATAACTGGTCACTGATAACTGAAGTTATGCCCCAACCCAAATTTGCCCGCGAGTCCATCACGGTAATGACCGAGATGGTGCTGCCCAACGATACCAACACGCTCAATAACCTGATGGGTGGTCGGCTGCTGCACTTCATGGATATCGCAGCCGCTATTGCCGCCCAAAAACATTCCAACCGCGTTGTCGTGACGGCTTCGGTCGACAACGTGTCGTTCGCTGAACCCATCCGGCTGGGTAACATCGTGACCATGAAAGCCCAGGTAACGCGGGCGTTCAGTTCGTCGATGGAAGTGTTTATTGAGGTGTGGGCCGAGGATATTCCGGCGGGTATTCGGGTAAGCACCAACAGCGCGTTCTACACCTTTGTGGCCGTCGACCAGAGCGGCCGTCCCATCGAAGTACCCGCCGTGACGCCCGAAACCGACGAGGAAAAAGACCGCTACGCCAGTGCCCTCCGCCGACGCCAGTTGCGTTTGGTCCTCGCCGGGCGCATGAAGGCTCAAGATGCCAACGAGTTGCGGGAGTTTCTTTCAGTAAACAGTGACCAGTGACCAGTTATCAGTCAGCATAGCCAACATGCACGATGATAACTGGTCACTGGTCACTGTTTACTGTGCCAGCCGCAGCGACTGCCACGTTACCATCTGCCACTGACTGCCCTTTTTCACGTATACGTCGGTGTAGCGCAGTTTGAGGTCGGTGGGCGTGTTGTTATTGTTTATTTTGACGAGACAGACGCCGTTGATAACGGCGGTGTTACCGTACACGCGCACGGTTTGCTCCTGCACATTGATGGACTCGTAGTTCGATTTACCGTCCCGGATCGACTGAATGTACGATTGCTTGGTGTCGCGGTTGCCGCTCGAATGGGTGTAGATCAAGTCGTCGGCCAGCACCCGTTCCAGCACGGCGACGTTCTTGCTCACCTGCGCGTCGAACCGCTGTTTCTCAACCGCTGAAACCGCCGTCTCATCGGCCGACAGAGTCGTGACGGTTGTGGTAGCACCGGCTGATGGCGAGACCGGTGTTTGGGCGCGAACGAGGTAAACGGACAAAATCAGGCAAAGGGTCAGGAGTGATTTCATGGTTTTTGGGTTTATCGGAAAAAGAAACTACCCTCACCCGTCTACCGCTCCGGTTCGTTCATCTGCGTAATAGCCTGATACACCAGCACCTTGAATTTATCGGTCAGGTCGCCGTAGCTGTTGGGCACTTTCTGGGTGTAGAGTAACGCCACGACCTTTTCGTTGGGATCGACCCAGTACGTGGTGCCGAAGAAGCCGCCCCAGTCGAACGAGTCCTGCGACACCGGCAGCCGGGCCGCGCTCTTCTCAGACGTGATGGCGAACCCCAGCCCGAACTTGTTGAGACCTACGTTCAGATCGCCGATTTGGTTGGTGGTGATGAGCCGGATGGTTGTCGGACTGAGGAATCGCTTGCCGCCGTACTCCCCGCCGTTGAGTACCATTTGCAGAAAAATGGCGTAGTCGTACAACGTTCCCGACAGTCCCGCGCCCCCCGAAAAATAGGTCCCCGCCTGGTTAGGGTAGTTTTCGGAAATACCGCCCTGTGCGGGCATCCGCCGAACGGTCCGGGTCGAATCCTCGGTGTATAATCTCGTTAGCCGGGCCTGCTTCGCGGTGGGCAAGTAAAAATAGGTGTCGTTCATGCCCAACGGTTCAAACAGCCGCGTTCGCAGGTATTGATCGAGCGACTGCCCCGACAGCACTTCGATCAGGTGACCCACCACGTCGGTGCTCAGGCCGTAGGTCCATTTGTCGCCGGGATTGTGCATCAATGGCAGGGCGGCTAACCGGGGCATCACCTCGGCTAAGGTGTTGGTGGGGGTGCCAATGCCGCTTGGGATTTTGTTTTTGGCGTAGATCGCCACGGCTTCTTTGGTGCCGATGCTGGGGTAGCTGATGCCCGACGTGTGGGTCATCAACTGCCGGATGGTGATCTCGCGTTTGGCCGGAACGCTGGTGTAGGAGGAATCTTTCTCGTTGAATTTCTCCAGGACTTTCGGGCTTTTGAAGGCGGGAATGTACTTCGAGATCGGGTCGTCGAGCAGGAATTTGCCTTCTTCAAACAGCATCATCAGCCCGATGCTCGTGATGGCTTTCGTCTGCGAGGCCAACCGGAAAATGGCATCGCGTTTGAGGGGCGTTTTGGCCGTCACGTCGTCCTGCCCGTAGGCTTTGTGATACACGATTCGGCCGTTGCGGGCGACCAGCACGGCTACGCCTGCCTGCCCTTTTTTGGCGATGTAGTCGTCAATGACGGCGTCCATTCGCTGAAGCCGGGGCGCACTCATGCCCACGGTTTCGGGCTGAGCTTCCTGCAATGTGGGTTGATTACCGGCTGTGCGGGCGGTGATGACGCGGGCAGCAGTCTGGGCCGTGGCCGAACAAAAAAAACCGGCCATCAGGCCGGTCAGTATGCATGTTTTCATGAATAAACCGGGAGTTAGGAACCGGCGCAAGATAGTTATTTTCGGGTTCCCGTAATGTCGCCCCGTTTGGTAAGCGT
>JAYTAC010000199.1:0-4603 GCA_043737755.1 Spirosoma sp. | reverse complement strand
CGGTTTTCGGCGTTCAATGATGAACTGTTAATACGGTACAAAGCGCGTAAATCGGGCCAAACGGTAACCGATTTATACCCGGCTATGCTCGACTGGATGTCAAAACAATGATGAACCCTACCCTGCAAACCGCCCGCAAACCGTCGCGCACGGACTGGCTGCTAATGGCTATTTTCTGGTCGATGGCCTTCCCGTTTATGGTCGCGGGTAACCTGGATCGTCCGTGGTGGTTTATTGGATTAGGCTGGGCGTTTGATGTACTGATAAGCAGCGCATTGGCGTTGGTGATGGTCTTCGTGTTATTTCCGGCCTTTCTCTTCACCCGTCGCTACTGGCTGCTATTTGTGTCGCTGCTTGGTACGCTGATTGTGTTTGCCACCTTGGACCGGCTTATTTTGCTGGGCATGTACTACCCCGACCAGCCGTTTCGGTGGCGGAGTGTGCTAACCGGTATTGTATCGGTAGTTCCGGGAGCCAGCGTGTTAGCTTCTGTATTGACGGGCAAGCAGTTTTTTGAAACCCAGCAGCGACTGTTGCGCACCGAAAAGGAACGCACCGAAGCCGAACTCCGGCATCTCATAGCGCAGATCGACCCGCATTTTCTGTTCAATAACCTCAACGTGCTCGACGCGCTCATTCAGCGCAACCCCGAACAGGCCAGTGCGTATCTGCACCGGTTTGCGGCCCTCTACCGCTACCTGATTCGCCACAAAGACGACGACGTGGTGCCGTTAGCGGATGAATTATCGTTTGTCAGCGATTACAACTACCTCATCCGGCAACGCTTCGGGCGGGCGTATGAGGTGCTGACCCACCTGCACGTGACCGACGCGCTGACCGTGTTTGTGCTGCCGGGCAGTATCCAGACGCTCATCGAAAACGCGGTAAAACACAACGGCGGCAGCGAAACCGACCCGCTCCTGATCGAACTGATCGCAACCGACGACGCCGTGACGGTCGCCAACGAACTCCGCCCCAAACTGACCGTCGTTGAGTCGACCGGCACCGGCCTGAAAAATCTGCAAACCCGCTACCGGCTGCTGTCGGACCGGGACGTGGTGGTGGAATCCGCGTCGGGGCAGTTCCGGGTGACGCTGCCCGTTTTGAAACAGGAGAAACCCCAATTCGCTACGTACCGCCAATGACCGTGCTCATTATCGAAGACGAGCCGTTGGCCGCCCGTCAGTTGGCCGACTTCATCGGGCGGAGTCAGCCCGACGTCCGTATTTTGGCGACGTTGCCCAGCGTTGGGGAAGCCGTGACGTGGTTTGCGCAAAACCCCGCCCCCGACCTGCTTTTTTCGGATATCGAACTCCTCGACGGCAACGCCTTTGTGCTCTATGAACGGGTGGCGGTGGTTTGCCCGATTATTTTCACGACCGCCTACGACCAATTTCTGTTGCGGGCCTTCCAGACCAACGGCATCGCGTATCTGCTGAAACCGTTTACCTACGAGCAATTTCAGCAGGCTGTCGACAAATACCAGCAACTAAAAACGCAGTTGGCCGGCTCAGTTCCTGCGCTGTCCGAAAGCGTTTTACGACAACTTCAACAAGCGTTGCAACCCACACAAACGGCGTATCGCCAACGCTTCACGGTGAAAATGCGCAACGGGATTTACCTGTTGGCCGTTGATGATATTGTTTGTCTGCAAACCGACGAGGGCGTTGTGTTTGCGTATGACGCCCAGCAGCGAAAGTATCCCATGAATGGCACCCTGACCGACCTGGAAAGCCAACTTGATCCGGCCCGCTTTTTTCGCCTGAACCGGAGCGACGTGATCCACATCCGATACGTTGAGCGCATCGAACCCTACTTCGGCGACCGCTTGGCCGTTCACCTGCACGGGCAGTCCCAGCCCCTCATCGCCAGCACCACCCGCACCCCCGACCTGCGAAAGTGGCTGGAAAATTGACGTAATTTTAGTTTCCCCCCTTTTTTGAGCGACAAGGTTGTCTCAGACAGCATCCTGCTGTCTGGGGGTAGCGACGCGCGACAGCAGGATGCTGTCTGAGACAACCTCATCCCACTCACTGCTCCTCCACGTCCTTCACCACTTCGCCCTTCATATACAGCACCGTTGCCCCGCCCTCCGCGTTCGACTCAACCGTCACGCTTTTGTTGAACGTACCTGATGCAGCCGCGTTGAAGGTAGCTTTGATGAGTCCCGACTGACCGGGCAGGATACTTTCTTTTGGATAATCGACGCCGGTGCAGCCGCAGGAGCCTTTGGCGTGGTTGATGACTAATGGCAGTTCGCCCGCGTTGGTGAATGTAAATTGGGCCGTGACGGGCTTGCCCTGGGCGATGCGACCGAAATCGTGCGTGGTTTTGCGCCAGGTGAACAGGGCCGACGGGATGGTCATGGCGACGGAGACCGTCACCAGAATCAGTGAGACAAACAACAGGATGCGTTTCATAAACAGATTGGTTTGGTTTAACCGCCCACTCAGGCGACGATACAAACCTACGCCCGCTCCCGCTGCCCGGCTGTTAAGCGGTATCCAACGTTTGTTAATGAGTTGTTAACGGATTGCCCCGGACACCGGCAATCAATACATTTACTCATTGACAACTGGTCACTGTTTACTGATAACTGTTCACTGATAAATGTCCCGCTTCCGCCTGTTGATCGTCCTGTCAGTATTGAGCATCGTCGGTATTCTGGCGGTGCAGGCGGTGTGGGTGCGCAACGCCTATGACTTGCGCGAGCGGCAGTTCCGGCAGTCGGCGTTTATTGCGCTCCAGGACGTGGCCGACGACGTAGCCCGGCTTAACCGCTTCACCCTCAACCGCTACGCCGTGACGCAGCTTTCCGCCGATTATTTTATCGTCAACACCGACGCGCCCATCGACCCCGTTACGCTCGAAACATTTATCCAGAACTCACTGCAACACCATCACCTCATCACCGATTTTGAGTACGGCATCTACGACTGCGAAACCGACCGGATGGTCTACGGCGCGTACGTCAGCACGGGCGGGGCGGCCATCGCCAAAACGAAGAACCTGCCCAAGTTTCCGCGCTACACGTATTATTTTGGTATTCGGTTTCCGAACCAGTCCGGCTTTGTGGCCGGGCAGTTGAGCGGTTGGCTGTGGTCGACGGTGGCGGTGCTGCTGGTCGTCAGTTTCTTCGGGTACACGCTGATCGTGGTGCTCAAACAGCGTCGGCTGACGGAGGTGCAGCGCGATTTCATCAACAACATCACCCACGAGCTGCAAACGCCCGTTTCGACCATCCGCATTGCCGCCGACGTGCTCCAGTCCGATACCATCGCCCAACAACCCGACCGGCTCCGGCAGTACGCCCGCATACTTGGCGAGGAAAGTAAGCGGCTGCAACACCAAATCAACAGCGTGCTGCAGGTAGCGAAAGCCACGCATAGCCGGGCCACGCTTGGCCAGACCGGACGCACTGATTTTTCACTTGATAAAACAACCGTCGATTTGCACGAGATCATGCAAGCTGTGGCCAATACGTTCGCTCCCTACGTAACCCTCGACCTTACCGCGCCCAACCCGATTCTCCGCGCCGACCGCTATCAACTCGAAACCGCGCTCAACAACCTGATCGACAACGCCATCAAGTACAGCCCGGCCCCGGCCCGCGTGGTGCTGCACACGCGCCACGAAGCCAGTCGATTAGTCTGGTCGGTGCGGGACAGCGGAATCGGCATTGCCCCGGCGCACCGGAAGGCCGTTTTCCAGCAGTTTTTCCGGGTGCCAACGGGTCAGGCGGGTAACGTAAGCGGTTTTGGACTGGGGTTGTATTACGTTTGGCAGGTAGCGCGGGCGCACGGCTGGCGACTCGATCTCGACAGTGAACCGGACCAGGGCAGTACGTTCAGCCTGTCCGTTCCTCACTCCATTTCCACGCCTGATGAATCCGCCCAGCCGCATCCTGTTCGTTGAAGACGACGTTAATCTTGGATTCATCATCCGCGACACGCTGGAGAACGTGCCGTTTTCGGTGACGCACTGCACTACCGGGGCCGACGCCTGGACTGCGTTTCAGGGAGCGCACTTCGATTTGTGCCTGTTGGATGTGATGCTCCAGCCACCGCCCACGACAACAACCGACGGTTTCGCGCTGGCCCGGCAGATTCGGACGGTCGATACCCACGTACCGATTCTGTTCCTGAGCGCGTTAGTCGACAAAGACAACCGCTTGCTGGGGCTGAGGCTTGGAGCCGACGATTACCTGACAAAACCGTTCAGCATTGAGGAACTGATCCTGAAAATCAAGGTTTTCCTGCGCCGTTCACCCAGCGTCAATACCCGGCAACCAACCGCACCAAGTGCGCTGATGCTCGACCGGCCCAACCTGACGCTGTGTGTCAATGGGCAACAGCAAACTCTCACCCACCGCGAGGCCGATGTGCTGGCGTACCTGCTCGACCGGCCCAACACGCTCGTCCGGCGCGATGAACTGCTGCGGGCCGTTTGGGGTGACGACGATTATTTCATGGGCCGCAGTCTCGACGTGTTCATCTCGCGGCTCCGCAAACGACTCGCCGACAATCCCGCCGTCAGGATCGAAAACGTCCACGGGGTGGGGTTTGTGTTCCGGCAGTAATCCACGTAGTTTGCGGACACATGA
>JAYTAC010000198.1:0-1789 GCA_043737755.1 Spirosoma sp. | reverse complement strand
CATTACTTCACCACCCGCCAGACCTCCAGCGGCCGGTCGGTGCTCATCACGTCGGCCCCGTTTTCGGCGAATGACGGATTAACCAAAATGCTAATGCTGACGCTTTTGAGGTGCATGTGACGTGGTAGCGTCCTTCAGCCCTACGTGGTGATGATGACCGCAGGAAGCCTTTATACACACGGTCGGTTGTATCAGAGCTGGCCTCGGGCCATGCTACCTATCGCCCGAAACCAGCGCGTAGGGAGCGGAGTGAAGATATACGAACTTTTTGAATTAGGCTAATTCTAACCTTTTTACTTACTTTGATAAATAGCAAAGTGCCTAACACCATCGTCAGTGAGCCTATTACTTGATTCTTATATAAATAGTGCCGACACCACACCGTTATTTCTCAACGGTGATTCATCAGAAGTTTTACAAGGCCTTCCGAATGATTGTATTGACTGCGTAGTAACAAGCCCGCCTTATTGGGGGCAGCGTTCTTACGAAAATGGTGGAATAGGCTTAGAGGACACCCCGGAGGAGTTCATCAGTAATCTGCTTGCGATTATTGGTCAAATACGGCAGGTGCTGAAGCCTAACGGCTCATTCTGGCTCAATTTGGGAGACACATACAAAAACAAGTCGTTGCTTGGTATTCCGTGGCGCGTGGCGTTACGCATGACAGATGAACAAAAATGGGTATTGCGTAACAGCGTTATATGGAATAAACAAAAAGGTGGAATGGACAGCACCCATGACCGGCTGAGAAATATGCATGAGAACATCTTTCACTTTGTTAAAACCGGAAAGGGTTACTACTACGATGCAAACAGCATCCGTAGCAAACCCCGCCAGGCTACGGTGAAGAATGGCGCGGTCATATCGGCAACCGGCGTAAGCGGAAAACGTTATCGCAGGCAAATCGAACTGAATACGTCGCTGAGTGAGGTAGAAAAAAATCAATGCCTTTGCTGCACTGGATCGTGTTTTGGTACGTATTGCAGATGGCGAGATTTTCGATTTTCGGATGATTATACGTGACACACATCGAGCGACGCATTCCGACCAGGAGAAGGTATCAGGACGTGCCAGAGAGATGATAGAAAAAGGTTTTTATTTTCTGTTTTATCATCCCAATGGCACCCTGCCGGGTGATGTGTGGGATATTATCCCGGAGGACAGTCAGAAACGACAGAAGCATTACGCTGTATTCCCGGAGGATATATGCCGGGTACCGATCATGTCTACGTGCCCCGTCAATGGTATTGTGTTAGACCCATTTTGCGGGTCAGGAACGACCAACAAAGTTGCCTTTGATTTGGGCCGAAAATCCATCGGTATCGATCAATCAGCCATATATTTAGCCCTTGCCGAACAGCGCATCATGGGTGAGCCATTTAAATTGTTTGCCTAAGCTCCAGGAATGAACCCAAGCCGAGTATCTGAACTATTTTGCTATAGTACCGAAAATCCTGATGTGGATTGGTCCGAGGTCGTGGCCGCACAACAATGCCTATTTCTCAAAAAGAAGTGCATTAAAAACCGAAAGAGCGAGCCGCAAATTTCGATTGGAACCTGCACTGTCAAATATGGTCAGGGTAACGTAATCATACAGGGCTTTCTTATAAAAACTGAATGCGCCGTGTTAGTATACACAATACGTACTAGTTATACTTTGTGGGTCCTGCCTTTTGTTGATAAATGCGCTGGACGGCTTGTCAAACATACTCAAAATTGAATTTTGAGTGCTGAATTCTTACGCTAAATGGCTGAATTTGACTGAAACGATTTTTATAAGAAAGCCCTG
>JAYTAC010000197.1:0-11107 GCA_043737755.1 Spirosoma sp. | reverse complement strand
ACCGCATCCGAATCAACGATATCCACAATGCGGCCGTGCTGATTGTGGATAACCGGACGAAGGAAGTTATAGCATATGTCGGTTCGGCCGATTTCGGCAATGCGGTCGATGGCGGGCAAGTCGATGGCGTTCGGGCGGTGCGGTCGCCGGGGAGTGCCTTGAAACCCCTGCTCTACGGATTAGCTTTCGACGCGGGCATCATCACGCCCAAAACCAAACTCAACGACGTGCCGACCAACTTCGGCGGCTACGAACCCGACAACTACGACCGCCGGTTCAACGGTCCCGTAACGGCGGAATTTGCATTAGCCAGTTCGCTCAATATCCCGGCCGTCGCGCTGCTGAAAGAGATTGGCACCCCGGCACTGGTATCGACGTTGCGGAAAGCCGGTTTCTCGACGGTCAGAAAACAAGCCAAAGACCTCGGATTATCCATGATTCTGGGCGGCTGTGGCGTCACGCTGGAAGAGATGACACGGCTGTATGTTGGGTTCGCGAATGGAGGGAGAGCGGGGGTGTTGGCGTTGTTTTACCCCACCCCGACCCTCCCCGCAACGGCGGACCGCTTGAAGAAAGGGGAGGGGCCGGGGCGGTTCAGCGGTCCGATGGGGTAAACATACTCTCCCCCGAAGCCGCCTACCTCGTCACCAATACCCTCACCCAAATCACCCGCCCCGACCTGCCCAATAACTTCGACAACAGTTACCACTTGCCGCGCATCGCCTGGAAAACAGGCACCTCCTACGGTCGGCGCGACGCGTGGAGCATTGGCTATAATCAGCGGTATACGATTGGCGTGTGGGTCGGCAATTTCTCGGGCGTGGGCGTGGCCGAACTCAGCGGAGCCAATACCGCCACGCCCCTGCTGTTTCAACTGTTCAACGCACTGGATTACAATTCCACCGATGGCTGGTTTCAGGCCCCGGCCAGCACGACCAGCCGGTTAGCCCAGCGGCTCGTCTGCCCCGAAACCGGCGATACTCCCGGCGATTCGTGCCTGAATCCGGTCACGGATTATCAGATTATGGGTGTGTCGCGGCACCGGCCCTGTCGGCATCGCAAAGCCGTATTCACCAATCCTGCCGGAACCCTCACCTACTGCCCGCACTGCCGACCGGATGCGGGTTGGGTGCGCCGGGCATACCCGAATTTAGTGCCGGAATTAGTCGCATTTTACCAGAGCCGACACATTCCGTTCGAGCCGGTGCCGCCCCACAACCCCGCCTGCGAGCGGATATCCGGCATGACGGGACCGCTGATTACAAGCTTGAATGAAGGCAGCGAGTACTTCATCAACCCACGTCAGCCCGCCGAATTGGAGTTGGGTTGTCAGGCCGCTAACGATGTTCAAACCGTGTTCTGGTATCTGAATGATAAACTTTACCGCCGGGCACGTCCCACCGAATCGGTCTTTTTCCGACCACGGCCGGGCAGTCTGAAAATCTCCTGCGCCGACGACCGGGGTCGCCACAGCGACTTGCGAGTGCTGGTGAAAGCGGAGTAGCAAATTCGTAATTTGGCTTTGCCGGTATTTATTGAGACTTTTCCACCCTGAAAAACAATCAAACCTATTTATGAACCTACTATTCTCATTCGCTGCGGCTCTGCTGCTCACCACCACCGCATTTGCTCAGCAAGCCGCCACCACCACAACCACCGACCCCACGCAGGACCCAACGGCCATTGGCAACGCTTTTTTCAAAGCTATGCTCGATGAAGACGGCAACTCGATGGGCAAACTGTTAGCCAGCGACTTCAGCATCACCAGCTTCGACGGGCAGTCGGTGGATGGTGATTTACTCATGCAGGGCGTTGGTGGCGGGTACGTCGTGATCGACACCGGCGTCGTTTCCGATGCCCGGACGCGCCAGTACAACACCGACACGGCGGTGATGACCGGCATGTGGAAAGTGAAGGGCAACATTCAGGGGCAACCCCTCGATGCCAATTCGGCCTTCTCGGTGGTGAGTACGAAGCAGGGCAGCGGCTGGAAAATCGTGAACGTCCAGTTTACGCCCGCCAAGTAACTCAATCCACGGTCGGCTACGAATCGTAGTCGTATTTCTTGCCAGAAAAAAAACCCACCCGTCACGGGCGTGGGTTTTTTCGTTAGTATTCGCCCCAATTTCATCCCACCTATGCACACTCCCCGTTCCTACCGTACCCTGCTTTTCCTGATTGGTCTTATTTTCGTTCTGCCGGGCTGCTCCCGGCTGTCGCTCAATGAGGTAGCCATTGTGGGCCGCAACTTCGACGACGAGGTGCAACAGACCCAAAACCTGACGTTTACCTTCAACAAAAACGTTGGCTCCCAGCACCAAATCGGCGAGTGGGACTCCACGCAGTACGTTCGCTTCAAACCAGCCGTGCGGGGCAAATTCAAATGGTCGGGACCTAACGAACTCGTATTTTCGCCCGCCGTTGCCTTCGATCCGGCCACCGATTACCGCGCCGAACTGACGCCGGATTTACTCAAACGAACCAATCAGAAAGACCTTCGCCTATCGACCGATGCCATCGAATTTCACACGCCCTATCTCCAGTTGACGGGCATCGAAAGCTGGTGGTCGCGGTCGGCAGAGTCGGGGAAGCCGGTGGCGAAGGTCCGGCTCAACTTCAACTACCCCGTCAACCCGGCGGAGGTGTCGGGCAAGCTAACCGCCAAAAGTGAAGACAAGCCGTTGACGACGCAGGTTGTGGGCGGCACGGCGCAGAACAGCGTGGTCCTGCTGCTGACCAATCTGCCGGAACAGACTAACCGCGAACTTCCGCTGGCGTTGAGTCTTGCCAAAGGAATCACCCTATCCAATACCGCCTTTGTGAGCCGGGAGGCCATCAAGGAAACGACCGCGCTGCCATCGCGCGACAAAATCGACGTGGCCGATGTGAAAACAAGTTTCGACGGTGCGACAACCAGCGGTTCGCAGGGCATGGTACGGGTGATAGCAACGCAGGAACTGCAACCGGGCGATCTGAGCCGGTATTACACCATCCAGCCGACTGTCGAGACCACCGCCGAACTGACCGAAAACGGGTTCGTCATCCGGGGCAACTTCACCGAAGCTGATACCTACGTACTGACCCTCACCGACCAGATTCGGGGCGTTCTGGGCACGAAATTGGCCGGGCCGGTGACGCGCGATTTGTTCTTCGGGAAGATGCCCGCCAGCATTGCCTTCGTCAACACGAAAGCCCTGTATCTGGGATCGAAAGGCGCACGGAACATCGGGCTGAACATCGTCAACATCCCCACCGTGCAGGTCAGAATCGCCAAACTCTACGAAAACAACCTGCTGAATTACCTGCGCTCGGGCCGCTACGAGCAGTATGCCGAAGCCGCCGACGGGCGGTGGAAACCAACCGGCGGCTTCACCTACAACGACGACGAGCAGGCCGACCTCAGCAATGTATTGGTCAACAAAACTGTGACTGTCACCGACCTGCCGACCGTGCGGGGCGTGTCGGCTCTGAACGTGTCGCTGCCCGACCAGCCCGCCGTTCAGGGACAGCCGCTGCGGGGCATCTACATCGTGTCGGTGGCGTCGAAGGACGAGGCTTACCTATCGGCGAGTCAGTTGGTGTCGGTATCAGATATTGGGTTGGTGGCTCACCAAACGGACAACGAAGTACTGGTTTGGGCCAATTCCATCCGAACCGCCGAACCGATGCCCGGCGTCGAGATTACGCTCATCAGCAGCAATAATCAGCCGGTATATTCCCTCAAAACCGACGGTAGCGGCTTCGCCAAATTTGAGAAAGTAAGCGAGAAAGCCCCCGGCTTCAAAATTACCCTGCTCACTGCCCGGTCAGGGGGTGCAGCGCAGTCTCCCGGTGCTGATTCGGGCGATTTCAACTTCCTGTTTCTGCCCGACACGCAGGTCGAAACGTCGCGCTTCGAGGTAGAGGGAAAACGGGACGACGAGTCAGGATTCGACGCCTTCGTGTACGGTGATCGTGACATTTACCGCCCCGGCGAAACCATTCATTTTAACACGGTCATTCGGGCACAATCCTGGAAGAGTGTCGGCGAGGTGCCGGTGCTGATTCGGGTGCTGACGCCCAACGGACGCGAACTGCGGGCTTTCCGCAAAACGACCAACGCCCAGGGAGCCGTCGCTACCGACGTGCCGCTCGACCCGGCCGCCGTGACGGGCACCTACACCATCGAAGTGCTCAACGCCAACAATGTGCTGCTGACGTCGCAGCCGGTGAGCGTGGAAGAGTTCGTGCCTGACCGCATTAAGGTCGACGTATTGACCGACCGACTGAGTTATAAATCTGGCCAGACGATCACGCTTTCGGCCACGGCGTTGAATCTGTTCGGCCCGCCCGCGTCCGACCGGGCCTACGAAATGGAATTGCAGCTAAAGCGAAAAGCTTTCGCGCCGAAGGGTTTCGAGGAATATGACTTTTCGCTTCCCAACGCCGGAGCAGACGGACCGACTACCTTCCCGAAAGAACTTCGGCAGGGGCGCACCAACGCCAACGGGCAGGCTACGGAGCGGTTCGTTATCTCCGCGCTTTATCGGGACATCGGGGTGTTGGAAGGTAAGCTGTTTACGACGGTGTTCGATGAGAACGGGCGGCCCGTGAACCGGCTCCGGCGTTTCGACGTGCTCACGCAGGAAATGCTGTTCGGGGTGCGGCTCCCGGACCGTTACGTCACGACGGGCGCACCCCTTACCGCCGAACTCGTGGCCCTCGACCCGGCCGGTGCGCTGCGTCCGTCGGCGTCGGCCCTGATCGACATCGTGCGCTACGACTATCAGACGGTGATCGAGAAAAAGGGGACTGGTGACGACGCACAGATCAATTACACCACCAAACGACGCGAAAAAGCCGTCTATAGCAACACGTTGACGTTCCGGGCCGGGAAAGCGGCTGTTCGATATGTGCCAACCGTATCGGGAGAATACGAAATTCGGGTGCGTGGGACCAACGCAACAAACTACGCGGCTACCGGTTTTTACGCCTATGGGTACGGCAGCACGTCGGCGTCTTCGTTCGAGGTCAGTCAGGAAGGGCAGGTGCTGATGACGCTCGACAAACCAGCGTACCAAACCGGCGACAAGGCCAAAATTCTCTTCAAAGCCCCCTTCGACGGCAAACTGCTGGTGACCGTCGAACGAAACCGGGTGCTCGAACACCACTGGCTGACCACCAACAACAAATCGGCCGAGTGGACTCTGTCGGTCGGTAACGAGCACCTGCCCAACGTGTACCTGACCGCAACCCTCATCCGGGCCATTAACGCCGACAATGCGGGTCAGGCTAACCTACCCATCACAGTGGCGCACGGGTTTGCGTCGGTTCCGGTGCGGGATGTCGCCACTAAACTGCCCGTCACGATCACAGCCGCTACGCAGTCGCGCTCGAAGACGAAGCAGACGATTCGGATCAAAACCGCCCGCAATGCACAGGTGACCGTGGCGGTGGTCGACGAAGGAATTTTGCAACTGAAAAACTTCAAAACGCCCGATCCGCACGGATTTTTCTACCAGAAACGCGCCCTTGAGGTGGGGAGCCACGATCTGTACGCCCTGCTCTACCCCGAATTGGCCCTGCGGTCGTCGCGGTCGAGCACGGGGGGCGACGGCTACGACCTCGAACGGCGCGTGAACCCCCTCAGCAACGGCCGGGTGCGGTTAGTAGCCCTGTGGAGCGGCATTCTGGAAACAGGTTCGGACGGAGAAGCCGAGTTTTCGGTGGACGTACCGCAGTTCTCGGGCGATTTGCGGGTGATGGCCGTAGCCTACAAAGACAACGCGTTCGGGTCGGCCAACAGCAACCTGAAAGTGGCCGATCCGATAGTAATCAGCACCGGCGTCCCCCGCTTTCTGACCCCCGGCGACTTAGTCGAACTGCCCGTCAACCTGAGCAACACGACCGCCAACGTCGCCGTCGTTACGGCCCGGCTCAGCCTGACCGGGCCACTGACTGCCGATAGCCTGAGCACCCGCAAACTGACCCTTCAGCCGGGCCGCGAAGCCCGAACCACGTTTCGGGTGAGGGCGGGGCAGGCCATTGGTCCCGGTGCGGTAGTCGTGACGGTCAATGGAATGAATGAGACGTTTACCGAAAAAACGGAGGTGACCGTTCGACCGGCGGCTTCGCTGCAAAAGACCACGATATCGGGCATCGTGGCCGGTGGCAAAACAGCCACGATTCGGTTGGCGGGGCAGTTTCTGCCCGGCACGGCGAGGTCGAGTATGACACTCAGCCGGTCGCCGGTAGCGCAGTACGGTCGCGAGTTGGCGTATCTGCTGGGCTACCCGCACGGCTGCATCGAACAAACGATCTCGAAGGCATTTCCGCAGCTTTACTTCCCCGAAACGTCGGACCGCGATCTGGCCAAACAACTGTCCAGCAACGTGTATTTCATACGTTCCGGCGAGAGTGACCTGAACCCGGCGACAAACGTGCGGCAGGCGGTGCAAACGGTCGAAAGTCTACAGCTACAGAATGGCGGGTTCGCGATGTGGCCGGGCAGCAAAACTGTCGATGTGTGGGCGTCGGTTTATGCGCTGCATTTTTTGACCGAAGCGCAGGAAGCGGGCTACGAGGTTCGGCAGGCGGTGGTGAGTTCGGCCATTGATTATGTGACCACGCTTACCAACAACCCGGCCACCGAGGAGATGGTCACCTACGACGCGACGGGCGGACAGTTGGTGCGAAAAATGGCCAGTCGAACCAGCATTTACGGACTTTATGCGCTGGCGGTGGCAGGAAAACCCAACCGCCCGGCCATGAATTACTACAAAGGAGCGGCACTCCAAAAAACCGGGGCCACCCTCACCACCGACAGCCGGTATCTGCTGGCATCCACCTTTTTCCGCATCGGTGATACGCGCAGCTACACGGCCCTGTTGCCAAAGCAATTCTCCGACAACACCACAACCCGGCAAACCGGCGGCAGCTACGCATCGCCGTTGCGCAACCTCGCCTTAGTGCTGGATGCTCTGGTGGATACCGACCGCAGCAACCTCCAGATTCCTGTGCTGGCCCGCCAACTATCGGCGGCACTGCGCCAAAGCACGTACCTGAACACGCAGGAAGCCGCATTTGCATTTCTTGCATTGAGCAAATTAGCCCGTCAGAACGCGGGCAGCACGGCCACCGCTGTGCTTTCGGCGGGGGGCAAATCCGTAGGAAATATGACCGGCGCGTCCTTGAATCTAACCCGCGTACCGACCAATGTACCACTCACACTACGTGCCAGCGGCTCCGGTACTGTTTACTATTTTGGGCAGAGCGAAGGCGTTCCGGTCAGCGGAAAAATCAGGGCAGAAGACAGCGGATTGCAGGTTCGTCGGCAGTACCTCACCCGCGACGGTCAACCCATTACGGGAGCGATCCGGCAAAATGACTTAGTGGTGGTGCGGGTTACAGTAGTCAGTCAGAACGGGCTGAAGGTGGAAAACGTCGTGATCACGGATTTGCTGCCCGCCGGGTTGGAAGTCGAGAATCCGCGCCTGACCGAAACCCGTGACATGCCGTGGCTTAAAAACGCCGGAACCGGAACCGCACCGCCGGACCGTCCCGACCACTTTGACCTGCGCGACGACCGGATTAATTTCTACACTAATGCGGGCAGTGCCCCACGAACGTTTTATTATTTGGCCCGCGCCGTCTCGAAAGGGCGGTTTGTGCTCGGTCCGGTGTCGGCCGATGCCATGTACAACGGCGACTATCGAAGCTACAACGGAGCGGGGGTGTTGGTAGTGAACTAACGTAAGCCGGGCGATTGCTCCACGTATTTTGTAGAACACCCACCCAACAACTACCGCCCATCGTGTGTTAAGGTCTGAAAAAGGCAGTGGTACACTTTTTGAGCCTGTTTCACTGTCATTGACAACACATATTGACAACGTTATGGAAAAGAACACATGGGCAATTGCCGCACTGCTGGCCGCTGCCGTAAGCTTATCATCCTGCGCAGCTACCGAGAAGATAGTCTATGGCGGCCCCGGACCTGAACGCAACGACGTAGCGCAAACCCGCAACAGCCGCGAGTCACGCAACCGGACGACGTATGAAAACCGACGGGAGCGCGACGATGATCGGTCGGTGAGCCGCAACGACCGAAACCGGGATAGCGACAACGAGGGCGGAATTTTTAGCCGCCGGAACAATAGCCAGGACATGAATCGCCGGGAGCGCGACGAGGGCATCAGCCGCAACGATTCGCGGGATAACAGCACGTATCGGAACCGCTACAACACGAATAGCCGCTCCGACGAAGAGCGCACGGATCGCCGGGACGAAGACCGGCCCGGCCGTATGTCGGGCAGCGACTCCTACAATAACCGCTATGCCGATGACAGCCGGGACGATGAGCGGGACTCGTATGATAGCCGCAGCAATGGCCGGTCGGATTATAACAGCTACCGTGACTCCGACGGCCGCAGCAGCAACCAGCGTTACGACGACAGCCGTTCGACGGGTAGCCGGAACAATGACCGCCGGATGGATTCTGACCGGGATTCACGCGACAATCGCCGGGACAACAACGACGACCGGTACAACCGCCGGGACGACCGGAATGATGACCGGAGTGACCAGAATACGAACCGCGATGACAATGACCCGCGCGACAGCAAGGACCGGGACGAACGTCGGGACGACAGCCGCGACGAGAAGCGGGACGAACGCCGGGAGAATGCCCGCGAAGACCGTCAGGAACGCCGGGACAACCGCGATGCCCGTCGGGAAGACGATAAGGATAAGGATCGGGACAGCCGCGATGACCGCAACAAGGACCAGTCGGAAAGTCGGGCCTTCGAGCGCGAACGGCGGGAACTGAGCGACCGCATCTCGGAGCAAACGGACAAACTTGATAAGCAGATCGAAGAGTCGAAAGAAAGCGGGAAGAATGAGAACCGCAAAGACCGGCAGAAGCGCGAGGGGCAAGTGAAAGACCTCGAAGACAAGCGTCGCCAATTGACCGACTCGTACTACAAAGTGCAGCGGGCCAGCGAAAACGATTTGAAGAAAGTACGGCGCGAAGCAAACCGCATCGTCGACGACATTGAAGAAGCAATGGAAAAAGCTGCCGATAAGGTCGACAAGAAATAACCCGTTTATTCAGGCAGGTACGCAACAGGGCCGGTTCGACAGAATCGGCCCTGCTGCGTATTGGGCTGTCGGCAAACCCGTTTTACCTTTACGGCATGGCATTACTCAGGCCCGTTCGGGGCATCCACCCTCAATTTGGCGACAATTGCTGGTTCGCCGACAACGCCACCATCGTTGGTGAGGTTGTGATGGGCCGCGACTGCACGGTCTGGTTCAACGCCGTTGTCCGGGGCGACGTCAACCGCATCACCATCGGCGACCGCACCAACATTCAGGACGGAGCCGTGATTCACTGCACGTACCAAAAATACAAAACCACTATTGGCAACTCGGTTTCCATCGCCCATAACGCCGTTGTCCACGGATGCACGGTTGAGGACAATGTGCTGATCGGCATGGGAGCCATTGTGATGGACGGGGCCGTAATCGGTGCGGGCAGCATCGTTGCCGCTGGGGCCATCGTGACCCAGCACACCGTTGTGCCGCCCGGCTCCATTTACGCGGGTAACCCGGCCCGGCTGCTGAAAGCCGTTTCGCCTGAACAGGCCGAAATCTTCGCCCGCACCGCCAACAACTACGTCATGTATGCAGACTGGTACAGGGCATGAGTGACTTTGCCATCTACCTGCGCTTAGGTTTCGACCACATCACCGACCCGAGGGGATATGACCACATTCTGTTCGTGGTGGCGTTGTGCGCCGTTTACACGATCCGGCAGTGGCGGCAAGTGCTGGTGTTGATTACTGCGTTTACCATCGGACATTCCATTACGCTGGCATTGGCCACGCTCCGGCTCATCGACTACAACACGGCATTGGTGGAATGGCTGATTCCGGTCACGATCCTGATTACGGCCATCAGCAACTTTTTTTACGAAGAACCCAAAAAACGTCGGTCAACGGCTTCGGGGCAACCAAAAATGGGCTGGTGGCGGTATGGCATCGCACTGGCATTCGGGCTGATTCACGGCATGGGCTTCTCCAATTACCTGCGCAGCCTGCTGGGTCGCGAAGCCGACATTATCAGGCCGTTGCTGGCCTTTAACATCGGCCTGGAAATCGGGCAGTTGCTGGTCGTCGGCCTGATTCTCGCCGTGGCGTATCTCGTGCTGGACGCGCTGCGCGTCAGTCGCCTTCGCTGGACGCTTGTTGTGTCGGGGATCGCAGCAGGGATGGCCATTTCGCTCCTCATCAGCAAGTGAACCGCCATGAGTGATCCTCAATACCGGACTGGCGCGATACCGTTAAAAAACGCTGGTGTACTTCACGCAATTCGCTGCTATTACCACTTGACCAGAGTCAGTTCGTTGAGGTATATACGTTATTCTGAAAAATAATATTCTGGCTGCATCTCTTATCATAAAATAGTCTACTGTTTCAAGGGAGGTAAGGTTATGTAAAATTTTGATTATACCTTTATTACCAAAATAACTAACATTAATTCTACCGACTCACAAGATAATCTGTATGAACAACTATTGTCTACGAAACCGTCTGCTGATAGCAACGCTGTTTATTCTGTCAACAAGTGCGGCCTGGGCACAGTCACTGCTCAAGGGAACCGTCCGCGATGCGCAAAGCAATGCATTAGCGGGCGTCACGGTCGTTTTGGCCGGCACTAACGCAGGCACCTCCACCGATGCCACCGGCGCGTATTCGATCCGTTTAGCCGAAGGTACCAATCAAGTCCGGTTCTCGTTCATTGGGTTTGCCACGCTCGCCAAAACTGTGACCAGCACCGGCAGCGACGTGACGCTCGACGTAACGCTCGATGCTTCGTCGGCCATTCTGAATGAGGTGGTCGTGGTGGGTAGCCGGGCTTCACAGCGTTCGTTGATCGATTCGCCGGTTCCGGTGGATATTTTACCCGCCAGCGAGTTGAAATCGACGGGACAACCCACGTTCGACCGAGCCTTGCAGTACCGGGTACCTTCGTTCAACACCGTCAACACGCCCGTTAACGATGCCACGACGCTGATTGACCCCTGGGAGATCCGCAACATGGGTCCCAGCCGGTCGCTCATTCTCATCAA
>JAYTAC010000196.1:0-11107 GCA_043737755.1 Spirosoma sp. | reverse complement strand
TTGTTCACCGAAGCTGGCTTTCGGGTGCTCTCCTGCCACGGCACCGTCGACGGTGACGCCTACGCCCTTGGTGATGAAGCGGTCTGGCTGCTGACCGAAAAAATGTGACGGTTGACTGTCAGTTACTTGGTCGATACTACCTGCCGTTTAGTATGTAGACAGCACTTGTACACAGGGCTGAACAGACCCGCCTGGGAGTTCGCAAACGATTCCGTTTAAATTTTCTTATAAAGTTTGTGTCATTTGTAGAAAATCACTGTGTAAAGCCGTAGTTTCGGGTGGTTTAACACCGTTAACTAACTACTCAAAACCTACACAGCATGGAGACTATCGAGCGTAAGCCCCGTTCCCGCGAACACACGCGTGCCGGAATCATGCTGACGGCGAAAGATATAGCCCGTCGGGAGGGCTGGCAGGCCGTTTCGATCCGTAAAATTGCCGACGCCATCGAGTACAGTTCACCCGTCGTTTATGAATATTTCGACAGTAAAGACGTATTGCTGAACGAGATCAGGAGCGAAGGCTTTCGGCACCTGCACACGGAGTATGACCGGATTATGAAACTCTACCGTGATCCCGAAAAACGTCTGTACGAAATTTCGCTGATTCAGTGGGAATTTTCGCGTGAGCACCCGGAAATTTATCAGGTTATGTACAACCTCGACGGGGCCTACTGCACCATACCAGTCTATCAGTCCGATGCCATGCAGGCCGTTACCGATGCCGTCTGCGAGATCATTTTCTCGTTCATCCCCAAAGCCAAAGAAAGCATTCAACGGCTGTATTTTGAATGGTGGTCTGTATCGCACGGCATGATTATGCTGTCGATGCTGCTCAAAGACCAGCAACCCCTCGATAAATCCGAGCAGATTTACCGCGAAACCATGCGCCGGTTCGTGCGCGGACTCCGGTAGGAATAACCAATGAATAATGGTCAATGAGCAACGTAAAATGAACAACAGGGTCATGTACCACCGTTCATTCTGCATTATTCATTGACCATTATTCATTATCATGAAAAAGCCCAGAATCATTTATATCTACGATGCTCTTTGCGGGTGGTGCTACGGGTTCAGCCCCGTTATCCGGCGGTTTCATCAGCAACATGCCGATGATTTTGACTTCGACGTGCTGAGTGGCGGCATGATGACCGGAGAGCGGGTAAGACCCGTCTCGGAGTCCATGTCCTACATCGAGCAGGCATACAAAGTCGTTGAGACCCGCACCGGTGTCCGTTTCGGCGACGATTACCTGACTAATTTGCTCCGGCCCGGTACGTATCTCTCAGATTCCGAGAAGCCGGGCATGGCCATGACGCTGTTCAAAGCAATTCTGTCCGGCCCGGATCGGCCCCAATCAGCCATTGAGTTTGCGGGTGCGTTACAAAACGCCCTCTACCGCGATGGTATCGACCTGAACGTTGATGCGGTTTATGGTCCATTGGTTGAGCCGTTCGGTATCGACCCCGACGAGTTTGTGGCCCACCTGTCCGGCCCGGCCATCCGGGAACAAACCTGGGCGGAGTTCAACATGGTATCTCAGTACGGCATTAATAGTTTTCCAACGGTGATTGCCGACGTCGACGATAAATTGTATGCGCTGGCGCGGGGCTATGTTCCCTGCGAGCAATTGGCTGAATCGGCAAAGCAATTGCTGAAGATGGGGTAGATCAGGGTCCCCAACGCTGAAGCGGTGGGCTGATATAAATCGGGCCGGATCACCGGACGGTTACTTTGTATCAGCCCACCGCTTCAGCGTTGGGAAATTGTAAATACGGGATTGCCAATAAAGCGGTGGGCTGATATAAAACGGCCCCTTTCATCCGAACGGTTTTCCTGTATCAGCCCACCGCTTCATTGGGAAACGAATTAAAACAATCCTTCTACCGACAAATACCGTTCGCCCGTGTCGTAGCAGAATGTCAGAATGCGGCTTCCCTGGGGTAGTTCGGGTAGTTTTTTGGCGATGGCCGCCAGCGATGCTCCCGACGATGCGCCGATGAACGTGCCCTCTTCCCGCGCCGACCGCCGGGTCATCTCATAGGCTTCGTCTTTGCTGACCTGAATGGTGCCGTCGAGCACGTCGGTGTGCAGGTTTTTGGGGATAAAGCCCGCGCCGATGCCCTGAATCGGGTGCGGACCCGGTGCGCCCCCGCTGATGACGGGCGATAGCTCCGGCTCGACGGCGTAGACCTTCAGGTTCGGGAAATGCTGCTTCAGTACCTCACCGACGGCCGTGATGTGACCACCCGTGCCGACGCCCGTAATCATTGCGTCGAAACCTTCGGGGAAGTCGTCTAAAATCTCCTGCGCCGTTGTGCGAACGTGGATGTCGATGTTGGCGGGGTTCTCGAACTGCTGCGGCATCCACGCGCCGGGTGTTTGGGCCACTAATTCATGCGCCCGCTCGATGGCCCCTTTCATACCCTTCTCGCGGGGCGTCAGGTCAAATTCGGCTCCGTAGGCGGCCATGATTTTGCGCCGTTCGATGCTCATCGACTCGGGCATGACGAGCGTAATTTTGTACCCTTTCACGGCGGCTACCATCGCCAGACCAATGCCGGTGTTGCCCGACGTTGGCTCAATAATCGTGTTGCCGGGCTGGAGTGAACCGTCGGCTTCGGCGGCTTCGATCATGGCCAGCGCAATGCGGTCCTTGATGCTTGCGCCGGGGTTGGCCCGTTCCAATTTGCTCCAGACTTCGTAGCCTGGAAACAGCCGGTTGATGCGCACGAGGGGCGTGTGACCGATGGTCTCTAAAATGCTGTTGGCTTTCATACAGATTATATGACAAAATTAATGGGTTCGCTCTCTTCCGATGACCGGAGCCGGACGTCGGTTTTGTGCTGGTTGAAAACGAGTGAATGTGGCCCCACGCTGTTAGTGAGCCACACGTTACCGCCAATCACCGAATTATGACCCACAACGGTGTGCCCGCCGAGGATGGTGGCGTTGGCGTAGATAACCACGTCATTTTCGATGGTCGGGTGGCGTTTTTTCTGCGCCATCGACTTGGCCACGTAGGTCGCGCCGAGGGTCACGCCCTGATAAATCCTGACGTTGTCGCCAACGGTGGTCGTTTCGCCGATGACGACGCCCGTGCCGTGGTCGATGAAAAACGACCGGCCAATGCGGGCACCGGGGTGAATGTCGATACCGGTCTGACCGTGAGCGTATTCAGTCAGCATCCGGGGCAGCAGCGGCACGTTCAGCCGGAGCAGTTCGTGGGCAATTCGGTACACGGCGATGGCGTAGAAACCGGGATACACGGCAATGACTTCTTCAACGCCAACGGCCGCCGGGTCATTGTCGGCAATGGCGTGGGCGTCGAGCAGCAATGTATCATAGATGGCCGGTAGCTGCTCGAAAAAGCGGTCGGCGATGGTCTCCGGCGACTCTGTCAGGTTGCTTTCCAGCGGGCGAAACAGGCAAACCAATTGCTCGTTGAGTTTCTGGTACGTCTCTTCCACGTTTTGGGAAGCCGACTGGCAATCCTGCGTGACGGGGAACAGCAGCCGCATCAGTTGGTCGATGAACCGCCCGGCGTCGGGGCGCGACGGTAACTTGTAACGGTACTGTTCGCGCTGGGCCAGCAGGTGGTCGAGAAAAGTCGCGTTGGTCGTAGTCATGCGGTGAAGTTGACAAGCTGAATTGGTCGCTGGCGGGTAGTGGAATGCACTCCCCGATGTGTGGAAACACGACATCAGCCGTTTGTTCGTTAGTCGTAAAGAGATCGTGTTGCGTGAATCCAAATCACTGATTTTGAAACAAAAAGCGGACCGCAAAGTTCGAGGGCGGCATCTGGAACCGTATTTGCATCGTAAATAAGCATACTAATGAACCAACTAATCATGTTCAGTAAAGCACTCATCACATTCGCTGTCTCATTAGCCGCAACGTCGGGCGTGGCCGCCCTGCTGTCGTTCGCCTGCCAGCGCACCGACCAGTCAGCCGCCGTGGGACCGGATTCAATAGCCGTTGGCATGGCCCCGATGGCCCTTAAAGTTGTAAACGCCTACCCCAAACTGACCTTCAGTGCCCCGGTCGAATACACCCACGCCAACGACGGCACCAACCGCGTTTTTGTGGTGGAGCAGGCTGGGCGGATTCGGGTGTTCGACAACAACGAAGACGCATCGTCAGCCGGTACGTACCTCGATATACGCAATAAGGTTGAGTACGGCGGGGAGATGGGTCTGCTCGGATTAGCCTTCGACCCGAAGTTCAGGGACAACGGCTTTTTCTATGTCAACTACACAAAAAACAATCCCCGCGAGACGGTCGTGAGCCGGTTCAAAGCGTCGTCGACGAACGCGTTGACGGTGGAGCCGGGTTCGGAGGTTATCCTGTTCCGGTTCAATGATCCCTACGCTAATCACAACGGCGGCAAAGTGCTCTTCGGCCCGGACGGTTACCTGTACATAGCTACGGGTGACGGTGGGAGCGGGGATGATCCGCAGGATAATGGTCAGGATCGCGGCAGTTGGCTGGGTAAAATCCTGCGCGTCGATGTCAACGGTACGGACAAAGGAAACTACGGCATCCCGACCGATAACCCGTTTAGGGGCAAACAAGACGGCGGTCGCGAAGAGGTGTATGCCTATGGGCTGCGTAACCCGTGGCGCATCAGCTTCGACGATAAAGGTCAGTTGTGGGCGGGCGACGTAGGGCAGAACAGGCTGGAAGAGGTCGATATCGTCACGAAGGGCGGTAACTACGGCTGGCGCGTGAAGGAAGGCCGGGCCAATCACCTGAGCAGTGCGAAAGGCAATGCCAGCAACGCAATCGAACCCATCTGGCAATACAGTCACGACAATGGCGACGTATCCATCACGGGCGGTCTGGTTTACCGGGGGCCGTCAAACCCGGCTTTGCGGGGCAAGTATGTCTACGCCGATTTTGCCAGCGGACGCGTTTGGGCACTCACCCCGAACGGTACGAAAGCGGCCGGTAATCAGGAGATTGTGACACGGGCGGGGTCCATATCCGCTTTTGGCGAGGACCAGAAAAACGAGATGTACCTCTGCGATCTGGGTTCAGGTCACATTCTGAAATTAGCCGCGAGGTAGTTCACTGCTAATCGAACAGGCAAAAGCCCATCGCTCCGGTGATGGGCTTTTTGCATTGAAAGGCGTATCTTGGGTCTTGGATGAAAAACAACCTGACGACCGCATTTTTCAACTCCCCACTTGGTTTGGTGCGCATCACCGGCAACGACGCGGGCGTATCGACCATCTCCTGCACCGACGTGTCAGTTGATGTGCTGGCAGAGCATCAACTCCCGGAGTCTAATAGTGCCGGACCGGTGCAGCAAGCCGTTGACCAACTCACTGCGTATTTTGCCGGAACGCGCAAAACGTTCGATTTTCCGATGACGCCCGCCGGGACCACGTTTCAACAGTCGGTCTGGCGGTTGCTGACAGCCGTTCCGTTCGGCACAACGCTGTCCTACCTGACGCTGTCCCGGCAATTGGGCGACGAAAAGGCAATTCGCGCCGTAGCTGCTGCCAACAGCCGGAACCCACTGTGGATTGTCGTGCCCTGCCACCGCATCATTGGTTCCGACGGCTCACTGACGGGCTACGCGGGCGGGCTGTGGCGCAAGCAGTGGCTGCTGGAACACGAGGGCTCGCTGCCGGGGGCCATCCAGCCGGGCACAAAAACCGGGCAACTGAGTTTGTTTTAAGATGATTTCATTCCGTTCCGTACTTTTGCCCCATGCAACAACCTCGCACGGAACAGCCCGGCATGGATATGCCCGGCACAGACATACTGAAGAGTGACCGGCTTACTCACCTTAAATACGACATCCGGGGGCCGGTCTACGAAAAAGCCCTTGAACTCGAAAGCCAGGGCTATAAAATTATCAGCCTGAACATTGGCAATCCTGCCGTCTTTGGCTTCGATGCACCCGACGAGATCGTCCACGACATTATCCTCAACATCCGCAACGCGCAGGGTTACGCCGACTCGCGAGGGCTGTTTGCGGCCCGCAAAGCCGTGATGCACCACACCCAAAACATCGGTCTGCCGGGCATCACCATCAACGATGTTTACATTGGCAACGGCGTTAGCGAACTGATTATGCTGGCCATGCAGGCGTTGCTCAACGAAGGCGACGAAGTGCTGATTCCGTCGCCCGACTACCCGCTCTGGACGGCTTCGGTGGCGTTTTGTGGGGGTAAGCCGGTGCATTACGTGTGCGACGAAGCCGCCGACTGGAACCCCGACCTTGCCGATATCGAGCAACGGATTACACCCCGGACGCGGGCTATTGTGGTCATCAACCCCAACAATCCGACGGGTGCCGTGTACTCAAAACCGGTGCTGGAGAGCATTGCCCGCTTTGCCGAAAAACACAAGTTGATTGTGTTCTCCGACGAGATTTACGACCGGATTCTGTACGATGATGCCATTCATTACCCCATCGCTAAACTGGTCAACGACACGCTTTGCATTACGATGGGTGGCCTGTCGAAGAACTACCGGTCGGCTGGTTTTCGGGGTGGCTGGCTGATCCTGAGCGGGGCACGGCACCGGGCCAAATCTTACATTGAAGGCCTGACGCTGCTGGCGTCTATGCGGCTTTGTGCCAACGTGCCCACCCAGTACGCCATTCAGACGGCCCTCGGCGGCTACCAGAGCATCAACGATTTGGTGCTTCCGGCCGGGCGGCTCCACAAGCAGATGACACTGGCCTATGAGCGCATGGTGGCCATTCCGGGCATCTCGTGCGTGAAACCGAAGGGCGCGCTGTACATCTTCCCCGGGATCGACCTGAGCCAGTTCCGATTTGTCGACGACGACGACTTTGTGCTCAACCTGCTGATTGAGCAGAAGGTGCTGGTGGTGGCGGGCAGCGGTTTCAACTACACCACCAACGACCACTTTCGCATTGTTTGCCTGCCCACCGTCGATGAACTGACTGTGGCATTGAACCGTATCGAAGCGTTTTTGGAGAGCCGACGCATTCACCAGCCCGTTGTGGTTATCTGAGAGTTATTTACGGGTCCATCTAAGAACGGCCGAATGACGAGTTCAAAAACGATTTGGCCCAACTGTTCGTTATGGTGTTCCGCCCGGAGGAAACAACCGGATAACATGGCGCATTTTTTGCACGATTGTCCAGCCGGGAGTTTTACATTTCATTAGTCAGGTGAGTGTGTATCACGCGTGCCGCTTTTTTTACGAGTTCACATGGAAGCAACGAAAGAGACTGTTCAACGCTCTGAAACGCAGAGCACCGAACGAATTGCCCACGATTTACCCCGGCGCGACGAGTTACTGCTGACTCCCGACGAACAACGCATCAAAGAAGCGTTTCAGGATCATAACTGGAACGAGATCAAGACGGCCGACTCGTGGGTAATTTTCAAAGTGATGGCCGAATTTGTGGAAGGTTTTGATAAACTCGCAAAAATAGGCCCCTGCGTATCCATCTTCGGGTCGGCCCGGACCAAGTCCGACAATCCGTATTACAAGATGACCGAGGAGATTGCCGCCAAGCTCGTGCGGCACGGCTACGGCGTCATCACGGGGGGCGGACCGGGCATTATGGAAGCGGGTAACAAAGGTGCATTTGAGCAGGGTGGTAAGTCGGTCGGTCTCAACATCACCTTGCCCTTCGAGCAGCACAGCAACGTGTACATTGACCCCGACAAGAGCATCAACTTCGACTTTTTCTTTGTCCGTAAAGTGATGTTCGTCAAGTACGCGCAGGGTTTCGTGGTGATGCCCGGCGGCATGGGTACGCTCGATGAGTTGTTCGAGGCCATGACCCTGATTCAGACCCGGAAGATTGCCCGCTTCCCGATTGTGCTCGTGGGCCGGTCCTACTGGCAGGGTTTGATTGACTGGATTACCGACGTCGTGCTGGGGCAGGAGCACAACATAAACCCCGAAGATATGAAGCTTATCAGCGTGGTCGATACGCCGACGGAGGCCGTTAAAGTGATCGACGAGTTTTACAATAGATACCTGCTGAAGCCCAATTTTTAAACTGAAAAGGACCGCCTGTGCGGTCCTTTTCAGTTTAAAATGGTGTCTCCTGACTGGGATCGGCGTTGCCGAAGTTAGAAAGGTTGTTGGCTTTGCTCTTGAACACGCTGCCCGCCGAGGGTGGACCTCCGGCGTCGCCGGGCCGGTCGAAACTGCTGAGACCGTTGACGTCGGGTGCGAAACCCTGCGTCGGTACCGGCTCGAAATACGAATCTAAATCGCAGAACTTGGTGAACTTGCTGATGAACCGGAGTTGGATCGTGTCGAGCGAGCCGCTCCGGTTTTTGGCGATGATGACCTCGCCTACGCCCGCTGTCGAGTTGCCGTTTTCATCGGCCGTAATGTTGTAATACTCAGGGCGGTAGAGAAAGCATACCATATCGGCATCCTGCTCGATAGACCCCGATTCGCGCAGGTCGGAGAGCTGCGGTTTCTTATCGCCACCGCGCGTTTCAACGGCCCGGCTCAACTGCGAGAGGGCAATCACCGGCACGTTGAGTTCTTTGGCCAAATTCTTCAGTGCCCGCGAGATCGACGCAATCTCCTGTTCGCGGTTGCCGCCCATGCGCCCGCCCGACGTGTCGCCCGACATCAGTTGCAGGTAGTCGATCACCACCATCTGAATATCGTGCTGAGCCTTCAGGCGTCGGCATTTAGCCCGCAATTCCAGAATAGACAGGGCAGGCGTGTCGTCGATGAAAATGGGTGCTTCGGTGAGCCGCTGAATCTTGTGGTGCAATTGCGTCCATTCGTGGGGGGCCAGCGTTCCTTTCCTGATCTTCTCAGAGTCTATCTCGGCTTCGGCCGCAATAAGCCGGTTCACCAACTGTACTGACGACATCTCTAAGGAGAAAATGGCAACGGGCTTGCCGTGATCGACGGCTGCATTGCGCAGAGCACTGACGACAAAAGCGGTTTTTCCCATGCCCGGCCGGGCAGCCAGAATGATGAGTTCGGTGGGTTGCCAGCCCGAGGTGACCCGGTCGAGGTTGGTGAAGCCCGACGGTACGCCCGTCAGTCCTTCCTGATTTTTCTTGATCTCGAGTTCGTTCAGGGCCATGCGCACGATGGTGCTCATGTCGGCGTAGTTCTTCTTGATGTTCGATTCCGAAATCTTGAAGAGCGATTGTTCCGCCCGGTCGAGGAGTTCAAAAACGTCGGTCGTGTCCTCGTAGGCGTCGCGCAGAATCGTGGACGACATGGCGATGAGTGCCCGTTTGAGAGCCTGCTCCGACACGATCCGGGCGTGGTACTCGATGTTGGCCGCCGAGTTGACCCGGAAGGTAAGTTCGGCCACAAAACCACCCCCGCCGATGAGTTCGATTTCGCCCGTTTTGCGAAGCTGATTCGTAACCGTCAGTAGGTCGATGGGGTCCGAATTACCAAACAGCGTCAGAATGGCATTATAAATCCGCTGGTGAGCTTCCTTGTAAAACGTTTCGGGTTTGAGAATGTCGACGACCGACGAGAGGGCGTCTTTCTCGATCATCAGCGCACCAAGCACGGCTTCTTCAAGGTCGAGTGCCTGCGGGGGCAGCTTGCCCAGACCCGTGTCGAGCCAGGCATTTCCCGCTTGTTGCCGACCCCCGGCGAAGGCCGATGGTTTGCGAAGATGCTGGTTGGGGCGTGCGTTGTTTTCCATGTTTTAACGTACTGCAAGTTTACGCATTCCCCGCCCCACAAGGCAAGTCCTGACCGACCGACGCATGCGCACAAAGCCTATGCCGGAACCGTAACATTCTGGTAATGTTGGTTCTATGTTCCCGAAAATAAACCAGTTTTTTTAAGCAACGGTCAAGTGGTGGGCTGGCGCACAGGGTGTCGAAACATACAGGCGTCTGTGTGTCAGCAAGATATCCATTTGTTACGGGAAAATGATCGCTCCGGGCCAAAATTTCACGCGAAAGAAGAAATCTGCCGACGTGAATAAATTTATGGCCGGATGTGTTGTAGACGTAAAGAAATCGATTACTTTTCGGAATCACATTCTAACGCTATTCATCGTTTGGTTGAAAAAGTCATTACCCTCGACAATGTTTCGCTCATTGATTTTCTGGGCGTAGAAAACCACAATATCAACGAAGTGGCGGCTGCGTTTCCCATGAGTAAAATCATCTCACGCGGCAATGAGATCAGGATTAAGGGCACTACCCCCGAAATCAGCCGCATCAGCGAGATTCTGGATTCGCTCATGGAACACTACCAGCATTATGGCAAGATTACGCACGAAAATGTGCAAAACTACCTCAGCCAGAGTGGTGTATCAACCAACGGAACTGCCGCCCCCGTGCCGCCCAACGATGACGATGTGCTTGTATACGGCACCCGTGGGATAGTGGTCCGGGCTAAAACCGACAACCAGAAACGATTGGTTGAAGCCGCCGAGAAATACGACCTGGTGTTTGCCGTTGGTCCGGCCGGTACGGGTAAAACCTACACTGCCGTTGCCATTGCGGTGCGGGCACTCAAGAACAAGGAGGTCAAGAAAATTATTATCACGCGGCCAGCCGTGGAAGCGGGCGAAAATTTAGGCTTCCTGCCGGGCGACCTGAAGGAGAAGATCGACCCGTATCTGCGGCCCATCTACGACGCGCTCGATGACATGATCCCGGCGGAGAAAATGAAGTTTTACGTCGAAAACCGGATTATCGAAATCGCCCCGTTAGCCTACATGCGCGGCCGGACGCTGAACAACGCGTTTATTCTGCTCGACGAAGCCCAGAACACGACGCCCATGCAGATGAAGATGTTTCTGACCCGCATGGGGCCAACCTCAAAAGCCATCATCACCGGCGACCGCTCGCAGATCGACCTGCCGAATAAGCAAAAGTCCGGCCTGATCGAGTCGGTCAATATTTTGAAAGATATCAAAGGAATCTCGTTTGTCGAACTCGACGGGCGCGACGTCGTGCGGCACCGGCTCGTGCGGGAGATCATTGCGGCATACGAAAATGCAGGTGCGTAAACAATATCACACTCCGTTACGAACCGGCTGGCGTTGGCTGGCCGGTTCTTTTTTGAGCCTGCTCAGTCTGGCTTCCAGCGGTCAAACCATCCCCGACGATGTGTTGCAGCGCTGCGGAACGGTTGAGCGGGAGCGCATCCTGCAA
>JAYTAC010000195.1:0-1794 GCA_043737755.1 Spirosoma sp. | reverse complement strand
ATTCGACCAAACGCCCCCGCGCCGACGTATCCGACAAAGAAATCAACATCCTGACCGACGACATGAGTCAGGGCCACGCGCTCGTGTGCGGGGATTTCTTGGGCACGGGCCGCGACCAGATTGTAGCGGGCTGGCGTAACCCAGATAAAACAGGGAAAGTGGGTGTACGGCTGTTCGTGCCGCAGGAGGGTGACAATTTCGCGGGCTACCCGCTCAACGACAGCATCCGAATGGCCTGCGAAGACCTGCAAGCCGCCGACCTCGACGGCGACGGTGATCTTGACCTGATCGCATCCGGCCGGGCCACGCTGAACGTGCTGATTTATTGGAACGGGCGAAAGCCGTAAGAGGGGTTCGTTGGTAGAATTACACGGCACGAACTGTTACCCTCTGATGCCCCGATGAGTTCCCATTACTGTCTGGCAACTCACACTGATTGCATTTTTCTCAAACTCGTTTTATAAATCGACTTATCTTGAAAAAGTGATCTGATGTTTGCCTACAAAACAAAAATAATGGTAGTTTTCAGCAATTTATCTGTCACCGGATTCTAAAGGACATATGGCAACCATCTATCAGAACTGGCTTATCAAATGGGCTATCGTGCTTTTGATAACCTTGAGTATCCCCGTTCTCATGCTTGCGTTTTCTGATGTGAAATCAGTGGCCTTTGGCTGGGCATTCAACTTTGGTCTTATGCTCTGGTTTACGGTGGCGGAAGCTCAACTCAAACCAGCACTCAGTTCGTCCTACTTTAACACGTTTCCCTTTGAGAGACAAGGCCATCTCTACGAAATACTTGGAGTGCACGGGTATAGATGGCTTTTGAAGGTAAGTGGCTGGGAGAAGATAACGCGACAGGCAAATCCAGTCAAAAAAACGATTGCTGCTCTTCAACAGTATGAACGGGCAACGCGGGTTTCTGAGACAGGGCACACCCTTATCGCTGCTATAGTTATGGCTGTCACTGTGTATGTTTTGGTTAACTATTCTGCTTTAGACGCAATCTGGTTGATCTTGTCTAATGTATTGCTGAACGTCTATCCTGTCCTGGTACAACGTTACAACCGCCCACGGTTACAAGAAGCCATTAAAAGACTTCAAGCTATTAACGCTTCACGCGCTCTACAACCATACGTTATACCAACACCAGAGAAAGACTAAACATAATTTCGGTTGTGTTTAATTTTTTGGCTCGTTCATCAGCGAATCGGATAGACACTCATCCCTCCCGCGTCCACACGATAAAATCCGTGACGAGCGGCTCGTCTATCATAGACCGGATGAGTTGCACGACCTGCCCTCGGTGGTAGGCTGCGTGGTGGCTCATGTGAGTCAGAATGTCGAGCAGTGAGCCTTGATAGGGTTCCTGTTTTGAGTTGAGATAGTCGATGGATTGCGTTAGATCCGACTCAGCCAGCCCACTCACGTAATCGGCAATCCGGTGGTGCTGACGCTCGGCGGTTTCGCGCATCCAGTCCACGGGCGTATCTTCCCAAATCGACACAAACGTCGGTTCGTGGAGCACCCGGCCAAACCACACCTGCTGCGTCGACAGGATATGCCCCATCACCGCGACCGCCCGCGCCGGTGGATTATCCAGCGTTTCGAGCGTCTCGATGACGCGCTTGTTGGCCCAGAGTTCGTAGTTGAGCAGGTGAATCAGAAAGTTTTTCATTGGATGCCGCGACCGTGTCTGATTGCCTGATAAAGTGCTTCGGCAACGTTCGTTCGGGTGTTCAACGCGCTGATTTTGTTATTGTTTCGGGTCGGATACACGCGGTTGGCCAAAAA
>JAYTAC010000194.1:0-1797 GCA_043737755.1 Spirosoma sp. | reverse complement strand
CGTCGGGAACGACCTGCACGATGTTCGGTTGCGTGACCGCCGGAAACGATTGGAACGATCCATCCGGTCGCCGAACGTGCAGCGACGGTTGCCGGGCGTTGGGACCAGCCGTCGTGATCCACAGATTTCCCGCAGCGTCGGGAGCGAGGTCCGTAATTTGCGAACTGATGGCAGCGGGCAACGTAACCCGCGCGGGTGCCTGCCCCTCGGCCTGACTCCACAGCCCCCCGCCAAGACTACCCAGATACAACCGCTGCTCGGTGACCAGATAACCCGCCGAATTGAAACTCCGGTCCAGACCCGGTGCTTCCACGGTTTGCCAGCGAACATCGGGCAGAACAAGTAACTCAGCGGGGGAACGATCAACCGAAATCAACGCGCCATTTTGCGAACCACCGGACAACGCAATGAGCCGGTTCGGGTAGGTATACAAGCGGCTGAACATATCCTGCGCGGGACCTTCGGGGGCGATGCGCTGAAACGTACCCGCGTTGCCCGCCAGTAACCCCGTTTGTGCATCGGCAACCCAAACGCGGTTTCCATCGGTAACGACTTCGCGCGGATCGGTTAGCAGCGGACCCACAAATGCGCCGACGCCCGGCACCGTAACGGCCTGATTTGTGGCCAGAATGAGTCCGGCCGCCGTACCGGGAAACCAACGGACCACTAAACTCGTCAGGGCCTGCGTCAGTGTCCACCTACCCGACTGCCGCTCATAAACGCCCCGTCCGTTCACCGTCGCCGATAGCCGGTTTTGTGTCACGACAATACTTTCGATGGCCGGGCCGGGTTTACTGATTTCCCGCCAGTTGGCCGGGTCAGCGATGTTGACGGTGGGCGAGAGCCGTATTGCCCGCAAGCCGTCCGTCAGCCCGCCCATACGGGTCGGAGCCGTAAGGGCGTACAGACTATCGGGCGTTGCCGCCGTTTGCCGAATGGGTAGAGGTGGTCCGTCGGTCCGTTGAGAAAAATACGTATCCCGAATTTCGTTCCGTACCATGTCCAGCACCACGATGCCAAAATCGGTGCTGAGGTAAGCGTTGCTGCCGACTCGGTTGATGTGGTTGATGCCGCGCGACGGGGGCAGGTTGGGAGCCGCCACAATGGTGCTGATGTTGAGGATAGTATTCGGCTCACCCGTGTCGGACAGAGTCAGGAAGTCCAGATTGCCGTTCTGGTAGGCGATCAGCAGCCGTTTTTGTTCCGGCAGGTGGAGTAACCGGCTGATGCCAACATCGCTCAGCACCACGCCCGACTGACCGGGTTGTTTACCGAGTGTGACGGTTTCGCTGGTCGTCTTATCGTAGTAGAAAAAGCCGTTTTGCGTGGCGGCATAGATTTTGTCACCAATCACCGCCACCGATTGCCCCGACTGGTAGCTGACGTGCGACTGCCACGAGCCAATTTGAGAGAATGATGAATGATGAATGATAAATGATGTCGCCAGAACCAGCAGCCAAACTATTTTGCACGTGCACGTTTTCATTTTACCGCTTCGGCCGGTATCGCACAGCAGCCGGTACGCCGGAGCGGGCTGACCGTCGGGCACCGGCTGGAGCGGGACCGATTCATCATTCATCATTCGTAACGTCTTCGTACGCCCATTCGCGCCGACCGGCTTCGGGGCCGAGGTTAAAGCAGCGTCGGCATCGGGCCTCGTAGGAGTCCGTTTCGCCCAGCAGAACGCGCTCCTGCGATGGGACCAGCCGGTATGAATAGTGGGCAATATCGCCACAGACAACACAAATGGCGTGAACTTTGGTTACAAACTCAGCCACGGCCATCAGTTGGGGTATG
>JAYTAC010000193.1:0-1797 GCA_043737755.1 Spirosoma sp. | reverse complement strand
CCGTCGGGTTAGTCTGCCCGGCGGCCCCGGCCTACAGCCGCGAAACGGTGCAGATCACCATCGAGTCGCTGGCCGCGCTGGGCCTGAAAACCAAATTGTCTCCGCACTTCTACGACCGTTACGGCTACCTTGCCGGGCGCGACATCGACCGAGCCGCTGATCTCAATGGGATGTTTGCCGATCCGTCGGTGAGCTTGATTATGGCCATGCACGGCGGCTGGGGCTGCGCCCGTATCCTGCCCCTGCTCGACTATGACCTCATCCGCCGAAACCCGAAACTGCTCATCGGCTACAGCGACATCACGGCTCTCTTGCTCGGCATCCACGCCAAAACCGGTCTGGCCACGATCCACGGCCCGGAAGGAGCCGCCACCTGGAATGCCTACACCGTCGATTGGTTTCGGCGGGTGCTGATGACTGGCGAGTCCGTGCAGTTTCAGAACCCGGTGGATAAAGACGACACGCTGTCCCCGACCAAAGACCGGATTACAACGCTGCGGTCCGGCACGGCGCAGGGTCAACTCGTGGGCGGTAACCTGACGGTGTTATGCCATTTGATCGGTTCGCCCTACCTGCCCGGCTGGCGCGGCAAAATCCTGTTTGTGGAAGACGTTCACGAGGACGTGTATAGTGTGGACCGGATGCTGACGCACCTGAAATTAGCGGGAATTCTGGATCAGGTGGCCGGATTCGTGTTCGGCAAATGTACCAAATGCGACGCGGGCAGCGGGGGCTACGGTTCGCTGACGCTCGAAGAGGTGCTGGTTGAACACATCGGTTCGCTAACCGTACCGGCCTACGCGGGTGCCATGATTGGCCACGTCGCCGACAAATTCACCGTGCCCATCGGCATCAACGCCGAACTGAACGCCGACGCGGGAACGATCCGGCTGTTGGAAAGCGCAGTGGTGTAAGGTAGAATTACTGATGCAGATTCTCATCGGTTACAAAAGGAGCGCATGGGTATCCAAATCATTTTCGCAGAATCGCCCATCTCGCTTTTCACAAGGCGGGCAATACTATCGTTAGCTAAAGCTAATGAGTGCTCGTAAATTACTGACCAACAGTCAGGTATAAGCAATACCAGGCAGGCCACTCACAAGTGAGGCACTACGGATTTAGCAATCAAATTGGCGAACAAACTGTGCACGAGTTTGAGATGTTCCGGGATTTCCGATGTGTAAAGACACGTTGACCCGCCACTGCCCTGTCAGTTGGTTATCCGTGTACGATGGCATCTAATTCTGTTCGCTCCGGGCCTGCCAGACCAGCAGACTTGTCGTTGCGTGCGCCGATTCCCGCAGGTTTAGCTCGAGCATCGACCGCTGCACCCGGTATTCGGCTTCGTTTGGTGGTTCGGGGGCAATGAGTTGAGCGACCTGCGCCGTCAGTACCAGTACGCGCTGACGCCGTTCGCCCTCGTCGTAGTCATTGCCGCTAAGTCGGCTCTGCTCATGGGCCAATTCGGTACGCAAGTCGTCAACAGTCGCCAACTCAGCGGCATACCGGCGACAGTCGGCATTATAACGAGCAGTGAGGGCCTGCAACTGATGCGTAATTTGGTGGGTGTCAACGGCCAGCATCGTGAACCGTATGCGGGTGGGGTGATTGTCGGGCAGTCGTGTTTCGTCGTTCATCATGGGCACAAGCTACTCATAGTACCGCAAAAATCACTCAGTACCGAATCGACCAGTACGGGTTGCGTTGGGCGGTCATGCTGTCGGTGATGTGCTGCCGGATGAGGGCGTCGTAACCCGCGTCGTTGATTTTTTTGCCTTTCAGTTTGGGTAGCTTCAG
>JAYTAC010000192.1:0-1798 GCA_043737755.1 Spirosoma sp. | reverse complement strand
TGGTGCGGCAACTGCTGAAGCAAATCGACATCCCGTTTCATTTTGCGGCTGCTGATGCCGTGGCATCTGCTGACTCGGTCTGGATTGAGCAGCAATGGGAAACGGCCCGGTTCCGGCTCAGTAATGAGAAGCCCCCGGCCGTGGTACTGGTAATCGATGAGATTCAGAAGATCGAAAACTGGGCTGAAGTCGTCAAAGCGCAGTGGGACAGGGACAGCTTCAGCGACCGATCCATCCACGTAGTTTTGCTTGGTTCAGCCCGGTTGCTGCTTCAGCGGGGCCTGAGCGAATCATTAGCCGGGCGGTTTGAAACGATTCAGCTTACCCACTGGACGCTGGCCGAAATGCAGGCCGCTTTCGGATTCAGTCCCGATCAGTACGTCTGGTTCGGAGGGTATCCGGGCGCGGCAGCACTAATTGACGACGAGATCCGCTGGCGCGATTACGTGCTCAACAGCCTGATCGAAACGACCGTTTCCAAAGACATTCTCATGCTGACCCGCGTTGACAAACCCGCGCTGCTCCGGCGGTTGTTTGAGTTGGGATGCAGCTATTCGGGGCAAATTTTGTCGTATACCAAGCTACTGGGGCAATTACAGGACGCGGGCAACACCACCACGCTGGCTCACTACGTCCAACTGCTCGATTCGGCCGGTTTGCTGTGCGGGCTGGAAAAATATACCATCGACATAGCGCGGCAGCGGGCATCGAGTCCGAAGTGGCAGGTGCAGAACCCGGCGTTATTTTCGGTGTTTTCTCCCAATCTGTTCCCGGACGTTCGGAGCACCCCGGCCAACTGGGGACGGTTTGTTGAAACGGCCGTCGGTGCTCACTTAGTACGCTCGGCCCGGCTGGGCGACATTGACCTGTTCTACTGGCGCGACGGGTCCGATGAGGTGGATTTCGTTATCCGGCGGGGTGGCCGGGTTATTGGACTGGAGGTGAAAAGCGGTCGGTCGCAGAAAGCAGCGGGAATGGCGGCATTCGCCAGAAAGATGCAGCCCGACAAAGTCTTTCTCATCGGCGATACCGGAATTCTGTGGCAGGAATTTCTGAAAGCAGACGTAAAGACGCTGTTCTGAGGATTGAATTGGCACCGGACCGGCGGATGACACGGATGAAAGGAATAAAAAATCCGCGTTCAATCCGTATCATCCCGGTCCGCCGGTGCGGCTTAATCCGTGTGCCATCTAACCGTTTGCAAATCCGGGCCTGTCTGCCGTATTTTGCATATATATACATTATTCGCCCCGCAATGGAATTTCCCGCAGAACTAAGCTATACGCAGGATCACGAATGGATTCGGATGGAAGACGACGGCACCGCCGTGATCGGCATCACCGACTTTGCCCAGCATGAACTGGGCGACATTGTGTACGTCGATGTGAGCAGCACGGGTCAGTCGCTCGCCAAAGGCGACGTATTTGGCTCGGTGGAGGCCGTCAAAACCGTGTCGGACCTGTTTTTGCCCATCGACGGGGAGGTGCTGGAGTTGAACGCGGCCATCGAAAAATCGCCGGAACTGCTCAACAGCGACCCCTACGGCGAAGGCTGGATTATCCGCATGAAACCGGCTGACGCCGAAACCCGCGACGGACTGCTGACCGCCGACGCCTATCAGGAATTGGTGGGTGCCTGAATCCCGATCTGACAACCCGTGAGAAGGCTCCGGCAGGCAATTCGCCCGTGGAGCCTTTTTTGTGAATACCCATTACCCTAACCCCGTTTGCCCGATTCGGCAGGGCAAAGTCATGCAAATCCTGATTCGTACCGCCCGCATTGTCGATGCCGATTCGCC
>JAYTAC010000191.1:0-1801 GCA_043737755.1 Spirosoma sp. | reverse complement strand
GTGTTTCCCGAAAATACGCAGGCTGTGTTCCCCGGCTGTCCGACCACGAAAGACGGCTACATGTTTGCGCAGGAGAAGCCCGGTCACGGCGTGGAGATTGACGAGAAAGCAGCCGCCAAATTTCCGTATCCCGACGGCCCCAACTTCGACTATTCGTGGGGATCGACTCGGCGGAAAGACGGCACTGTAATTCGGCCATAGACGTTTATTTTCTCCCAGAAAACCATGCGTATCCACAAAAAATGGTCGTTATTCGTTGGTCTCGCGATTTCAGCATTCACGGCGGTTGGACAAATCACGGTGAA
The DNA here is from genome assembly GCA_043737755.1 of Spirosoma sp. GTDB lineage: Bacteria > Bacteroidota > Bacteroidia > Cytophagales > Spirosomataceae > Spirosoma. The sequence goes on along the minus strand of JAYTAC010000191.1, from coordinate 1,496 downwards.
AACGACGATTAGTGACGACACGCCCATTACCGACAAAGCGACCGGTAGGCAAGTTTCGTTTAAGGAATACCGGGCACTCACAAAGGCGGATGAATATGCGTATAGCTTAGACCCGGTTTATGATGAATATGGCCAGGCAAGTTCGTTTAAGCTGCGTCCTACAACGGCTTATGAGCGCAGTACGCACATGTTCAACTACCGGGACTCGACGCTAAGGCTTGATGCAGGGCAGAAGATGCCACTCTTTGTCATGAAAGGCCCGGATGGCAAAACGTACCGCTCGACTGATTTGAAAGGTCAGGTTGTGGTACTCAGTTTCTGGACAAGCCTGAACAAGCCGTACTGGGACTCACGAAATGCAGAACAATACGCCACCCTTGTCCAGCCATACCAATTGGTATCGCTCGGTATTATCAATAATTCCAAGACAGAGGTTGCTGATTTCCTGACGAAACAGCAATTACCCTTCGTTCCTATTCCCGATTCGTACACTTTCAGCCGTAAGTTTCAGATATTTATTAGCCCCGCTTATGTCGTTATTGACAAAGCAGGCAATGTAGCCGCTGTCATCGAACCGGCTGATGATGGAGAGTTGAAAGCCATACTTGATAAAGTTACCCATTAAGACCTGGGCTGACCCCATCCTACCCTTCCCGCTTTCGCTTCTTCAGATCGAACGTGTGGGGCGGAAACATCATCAGGATGTCGTTTTTGTCGAAGGCGGTTTTGAGGGCTTTAATGGCCTCTGTCGTAGCTGTCGGCGGGTTCGTTTTCGTCTGATCGATCCAGAACCAGACGTAGCTCTGCACGTTGTCGAGCGTGAAATTGCGATAATGCACCTGAACGGGTTTGTCGGCCTGCACGAATGGCAACGCCTGAATCGCCCGAATCGCTACCATCTGAGCATTGGCCAGATCGTCGATGTAGGAGATGCCGTAGTTTACTTCCAGCCGCCGTTCGCCGGTGCGGGAGTAGTTGGTGATGGGCTTCTGAAAGACATCCTTGCTGGGAATCTCGATGGTTTGCCCCTGAAAATTATCCAGTACAATCGAGCGCAGTTTAACGTCGAGGACTTTGCCCGTGAAGCCGTTCGTCTCGACCACGTCGCCCACCTGAATGGGCCGGGCGAGCGCAATCATCGTTCCCGAAATGAAGTTGGCCGTCAGGTCCTGAAACGCGAAACCCACCGCCAGGGCCACCACGCCCGCCCCGGCCAGCAACGATGTAACGGCTTTGTCCAGATCGAGCACGCTCAGGGCGATAAACAACCCCAGTGCCACCACCAGTACCCGCACTACTGCCCCCGTCAGATTGATGACTGAGTAGTTGTCGCTGAACCGGTCGAAGCCGCGTATGACCAATCGGCTGATCCAGCGTGAGATCAATGAAAACAGCACCAGAATCAGAATGGCCAACGCCAGCCGGGGCACGTAGCGAATGGCGATGCGGCCCCAGTTGGCGAGTTCAGTATAAATCAGCCCGGCGGCCTGCGAATA
>JAYTAC010000190.1:0-11182 GCA_043737755.1 Spirosoma sp. | reverse complement strand
ACATCGACAATCATGCTCCGAAACTATCTCAAAATTGCCTGGCGGAATCTGCTCCGCAACCGGGCGTTCGCGGCCATTAACATCGTCGGGCTGGCGATCGGTATGGCTACGTGCCTACTCATCGGCCTGTTTGTGTTCGATGAACTCAGCTACGACCGCTTTCATACCAACGCCGACCGCATCTACCGGGTTGTGTTGCGGGGAAGGCTAAACGGCGAACAAATTCGCGAAGCCAACGTCATGCCGCCCGTCGCCCAAACGTTACAAAGCCGCTTTCCCGAAGTACAACAAACCGTGCGGCTACGCGGTGTTGGTTTACCCCGCCTTACCTACGGCGAAAAATCGTTCCGCGAGGATAAGTTTGCCTACGCCGACTCAACGCTGTTCCAAGTCTTCACACTGCCACTGCTGACGGGGAATCTTCAAACGGCACTGACGCAGCCCAACACGGTTGTCATCACGACTAAAACCGCCCAACGCTACTTCGGCAATGCCGACCCGATGGGCAAGGTGTTGACGATGGACAACGGCCGGGCGACCTTCACCATAACCGGCGTGATGGACAACGTTCCCCGGAATTCTCATTTTCAGTTTGATCTCTTTGCGTCGATGGCCAGTTTGCCGGAAGCCAGCCAGACCAATTGGCTGCAATCCAACTTCTTTACGTACCTGCTCTTGCCCGACGGCTACGACTACCGGCGGTTGGAAGCCAAATTACGCCCGGTAGTTCAGACACACATAGTGCCGCCGTTGGAAAAAGTGCTGGGCATCGGTGGGGCGGAGTTTGGCAAAAAAGGCACAGACATAGGCTTATTTCTCCAGCCGCTGACCGACATCCATCTGCATTCTGATCTCAAACCCGAGACCGACCTGGAACCGGGGGGCGACATTCGGTATGTGTATCTGTTTGGGGCCATCGCGGTGTTTGTGCTGCTACTGGCGGGCATCAACTTTACGAACCTGAGTACCGCCGGGGCTACTAAACGGGCGAAGGAAGTGGGCATCCGTAAAGTGCTGGGATCAGAACGGGGGGCACTCATGGGGCAGTTTCTGACGGAGTCGGCCCTGCTCACGGCCCTGTCGCTTGGGTTGGCCGTCGGGCTGGTTGGACTGCTGCTGCCCCTGATGAACGCACTGTCAGGCAAGGTGTTGACCCTCAGCTTTTTGCTAACGCCCTGGGTCGTGCCCGGCTTAGTGGGGTTTGGGTTGCTGGTGAGTGTGCTGGCGGGCAGCTATCCGGCCTTTTTCCTATCGTCGTTCCGGCCCATTACCGTCCTCAAAGGCACCGTATCCGCCCCGCGCTCGGGCCGTTTAAGTTTGCGGAGCGGTTTGGTTGTGTTTCAGTTTCTGGTATCCATTAGCCTGATTGTTGCGACCACAATCGTGTATCAGCAACTGCGCTACATCCAGACCATGCGGCTGGGCTACGATAAAGAGCAGGTGCTGGTGCTGGAAGGCACGGGTGCGTTGGGCAAAAACGAGGACCTCCTACGTCGGCAATTGGCGCAGGATAGCCGTGTGATCAACGCGAGTGTGTCGGGCTTTCTGCCCAACGACCGTTATAACACGGCCTTGTGGGGTATGCAGCCCGACCGAAACGATGCCCAGTTTACGCGCATGTCCTATTTCGGAATCGATCATCATTACATACCGACGCTGGGGATGAAACTGGTGGAAGGCCGCAATTTTTCGCCAAATTTCCCGTCGGACTCCTCCGGCGTTATCATCAACGAAACGGCCGCCCGGCTATTCGGCTGGCAAAAAAACCGGCTTGGGCGCACCCTGACGCACCCAGCTATCGAAGGCACCGGCGACAAAGCCCAAACGTTTCGGGTAATCGGCGTGGTGCAGGATTTTCATTTCCGGTCGCTGCATGAGCGGATTGCCCCGGCGGTGATGGTGTTGAGAGACAACGCAGGGACGATCATCGTCAAAACCCGAACGGCCAATGTCGCTGGGTTGCTGGCATCGCTGCAAGCGGACTGGGCGACACGTCAAACGGGCGAACCGTTTAAATACTCCTTCCTGAACGATACCTATCAGGCTACCTACCAGGCGGAGTTGAGAACAGGCCGCATTCTGGGGCTTTTTGCCGGGCTGACCATCTTCGTGGCTTGTCTGGGTCTGTTCGGTCTCGCCACCTTCACTGCCGAGGCCCGTACCAAAGAAATCGGCGTCCGTAAAGTGCTCGGTGCCAGCGTTGCCAGCATCGTGGCGTTACTCTCCAAAGACTTTCTAAAGCTGGTACTAATCGCTATCGTCATCGCGTCGCCTATCGCCTGGTACGCTATGAATCGGTGGCTACAGGACTTTGCCTACAAAATCGATATTGAGTGGTGGGTCTTTGCCCTGGCTGGTTTGCTGGCAGTAGGAATTGCGCTTTTGACGGTCAGTTTTCAGAGCGTGAAAGCCGCCCTGATGAATCCGGTCAAGAGTTTACGCAGTGAATGATGCGCTGACAAGTCTGCTACCGGTTGATATGTCTGAAGATTTTGTTAAACGGAATCTCGATGCCGGTAACGGGGTCTTTAATGATCCCCTCGGTGAATGTCTGCTTTTTACCATCAGGCGTTCGGATGATTACCGTTTGAACCAACGGCATAATAATCCAGACGGACTGTACGCCCGCAGGCAGATAGATATTTTTTATTTTATCCGTGATTTCTTTCAGGCCCTGCTTTGGCGACAGTACCTCAACGGCAATAATGGGTGGTTCGGTGTAGAAAATAATATCACTGTCCCAATCCTCCGGCAGGTTTGGAAAAACTGAAATATCAGGCTTGACAGGCTTGCCGTTCAGTTTTAGTTCGAGTTCAGGGAAGGTGTCGAAATCGTCGTCGTACTGCTCGAAATGAACACTGATTCGCTGGATGGTTCGGGAGTGATTAACTGACATGATGTCTTCGGAGTGAAACTCTTCGATCAAATCAAGCGCTGACGATTCCATAATTGAACGAGTTTTTCAAAGATAACCAAACACAAACCCAAATGCTCCGCAACTACCTCAAAATCGCCTGGCGGAATGCCCGGAAGAACAAGGTTTCTACCTTCGTCAATATCGTCGGATTAACGCTGGGACTGACAGGCTGCCTGCTCATTACGGCCTATGTGCTGGATGACCTCTCCTACGACCGGTTCCACAAAAACGCCGACCGGATCGTCCTGTTTCAGCAGTTTGAGGGGACATCGGGCAGTGGCGGCAAGTTTGCCACCGACCTGAAAAGCCGGTTTGCGCAGGTGACCAACACGGCCCGACTAGCGCGCATAAAACCACTGATCGCTCACCGGGAGACGGCCACCTACGAATCGCAGTTCTGGTTTGCCGACAGCAGCGTGTTCGATGTGTTTACGCTCCCGTTGGTACAGGGTAATCCACGGACGGCCCTCACCGAGCAGTATGGCGTGGTACTGTCGGAGACGATGGCCCGCAAGTATTTCGCCAGTGCCAACCCAATGGGGCAGTCGCTGCGGATCAATAATAAGGCAACGCTGCACGTAACGGGTGTGCTGGCCGATCTGCCCGCCAATTCGCACCTCACCATTGATTTTCTGGCCAACTACGCCAACGCCAACGAACTGGCTGGCTACGATGTGACGACGAATTACTGGGGCGGTGGTGACACCTGGACCTATTTGCTGCTGGCCCCCGGCACCGATAAGGCCGCGCTGCAGGCGCAGCTCCCGGCCTATATCAAGCAGATAGGCGACCCAAATTCCGGCGTGTGGAAGCCAAACCTGATTTCGCTCACGGACATCTATCTCCGCACCAACTTAGTGGCGACCAACCGGCTGACATACGCGTGCGTTTTCGCCATCGTGGCGCTGTTGATTCTGGGATTAGCCTGTTTCAACTACGTCAACTTGGCGACGGCGCGGGCCACCAAACGAGCAAAAGAAGTGGGCGTCCGCAAAGTGCTGGGGTCATCGTTCGGGCAGTTGTGGCGGCAGTTTCTGGGCGAAACCTTGCTGTTCATGGGGTTAGCCGTGGCGTTGTCGGTGGGGATAGTCCTGCTTACCCTACCCGCTTTCAACCAGCTAACCGACAAGCAGTTGACGCCGGATTCGCTGCTGACCGGGTCCCGTTTGTGGGGGCTGGCAGCCAGTCTCGGCGTTGTTGGTTTGTTGGCGGGCAGTTACCCGGCGTTTGTGCTGTCGTCGTTTCGTCCCGCTACCGTGCTGAAGGGAACCGGCTCACCAGCAGATGGGCGGGCGTGGCTGCGCCAAACATTAGTCGTCGGCCAGTTTGCCGTATCCGTTGGTATGATCGTGGCCACCGTCGTCGTGTACAATCAATTGGCGTACATCCAGAACAAAAACGTTGGTTATCAGCGCGAGCAGGTGCTGACGATGGACCTGCGCGACGCATCCGACAACGCCAAGGAGCAGTTTAAGCGGCAGGTCCTTGGGCTATCAGGCGTAAAAGCGGCAACGCGGGCGTCTGGTCTGCCCGGTAGCGGCTCGGCAATGGGGATCAAGTTAGTCAGCGAGTACTTTCCCAAAGGAGCGGTGTCCGGGGGCATGTTACGCCTGACAACCGACGGCGACTACCTCAAAACGTTTAACATCCGGTTGATTGCGGGCCGTAAATTAGACGATAGCCGCCCGGCCGACAAGAAAGCGTTTTTGGTCAATCAGGCAGCCATGACGTTTTTTGGCTGGAAGACCATCGCGGGGAAAATGACGGGTTACTACACCTACGGGCCTGATCCGGCCAGTCCGGGCGGCTACCGGGAGATCGCACAGCGGGGCGAAGTTGTGGGCGTTATCAGAGACTATAATCACGCCGACCTGAAGCAGGCTGTTGCGCCGATGCTCATCTCCCTGAACGAAGGCTGGGCGGGGCAGTTGGCTATTCGTCTTCGTCCGGGGAGTATTCCGGCGACGGTTCAGCAGTTGCAGCAGATTTGGCAACAGCAGTTTCCCGACAAGCCGTTTTCGTACGAATTTTTAGACGATACCTTTACCCGTACCTACCGGACCGAAGTCCGCACCGGACAGGTATTCGGCCTGTTCGCAGCCCTTGCCGTGCTTATCTCCTGTCTGGGTCTGTTTGGTCTGGCCACCTTCACCGCCGAGCAGCGCACCAAAGAAATCGGGGTTCGTAAAGTCTTGGGGGCCAGCGTCGTCAGCATCGTTACGCTACTCTCCAAAGACTTCCTCAAACTCGTCCTGATTGCCATTGTCATTGCGTCGCCCATTGCCTGGTACGCCATGAACCGCTGGTTGCAGGATTTCGCCTACAAGATCACTATCGAATGGTGGGTGTTTGCCTTGGCGGGCCTATTAGCGGTGGGCATCGCGCTCTTGACGGTGAGTTTCCAAAGTGTAAAAGCCGCCCTGATGAACCCCGTCAAAAGTTTACGCAGTGAGTGATTAACCCTCAAACACTTCACTTATAGTGAGTTGTAGGCCAGTGACCGGGTCGGTTAGCACACCTTCTGTTACGTTGATGCGATTTCGGTCGGGAAGAAGAACGGTAATAATCTGTAGAGCAGGAGTGACTAACCAAACCGTTTTTACGCCCGCCGGGAAGTGCTTTTTGTAGATTCGGTCGAGTAAACTGTTCATGCTTTGCTCAGGCGATAGAATTTCGATGGTGGTTAACGGCACATCCGTAACGATGATTTCGTCTTCCATCCAGTTGGCTTTCCGTTTGGGCATGATGCACAGGTCAGGGCGGGTTTTGCCGGAAGCAAAATTGAAGTCAAGTTCGGTGAGAATACTGTACTCATGGCGATACGCTAACATCAACAAAAAGCCCAAACGAGTTTGCAATTCAGAATGATTGAAACTGGACATCTTTTCGTCTTGTGCGTCGTCGGTGATGACGGGTGATTCGATGAGTGCTTCCATAGCTTCAGCATTTTCTTCAAAGATACCCGGAAATAACTCGACAAATGCTCCGAAACTACCTCAAAATCGCCGGGCGGGGTCTGTGGCGCAACCGGCTGTTTACGGCCATCAACGTAGGCGGGCTAACCATTGGTGTGGCAGTGGCCATGCTCACTGAGTTGCGGATCAACAATGACCCGGCGAAGAGTTTGCGGACTGATTAACGACCGACATCGGAGCAGAGCGGCTAAAAGAAATAACGGAAGGCTTGCATTCGATTCGCTTTCTGCTCTACATTTGTAGAGAATAAACTACAGCCATAGAGAATGAAGTTATCCCCGACTGAAGAAACCCTGATGCAGCACCTGTGGAGCCAGCAGAACGCGTTCATGAAAGACCTGCTCAATGCCTATGACGATCCTAAACCAGCCACTACCACGGTGGCTACGCTACTCAAACGCATGATCGACAAAGGTTTCGTGGGATTCCGGGAATACGGCAACTCACGGGAATATTATCCATTGATTACCAGCAGCGACTATTTTTCCAAGCATGTCAATGGCCTGATCAAGAATTTCTTCAATAATTCAGCCGCGCAGTTTGCCTCGTTTTTTACCACCCAAACCAATTTATCGGCTGATGATCTGGAAGACCTGAAAAAGATAATAGATGCACAAATTCAAAAGAGAAAATCATGATTGCTTACCTGCTCGAATCGGGCGTTTGCCTGCTGGTGTCGCTGGTCCTGTATAAGTGCCTGCTCGAAAACGAGAAGATGCACCGCTTCAACCGATTTTACCTGCTAAGCAGCCTGGGGGTTTCGATGCTTGCCCCATTAGTACCGCCCGACGTACTGCCGGGGACAATTCCGTTCGTCCCAACGACACCTCCGTTCGTGGAGCGAGGCTTAGCGGCCACCGTAACTACGCTCGGTCAGGTTGTCGCGCAACCACAAGCCAACCAGTCAGCAACCAACTTTTGGGGCATAACCTATTGGTTTATCAGTGCGCTGCTACTAATTCGGTTTAGCCGGAACCTCCACGTACTATTCACCAAAATCAGCCGTCATCCAACCGTTCCGCGTGCGGGCGTTACCTACGTCCTGCTTCCTGAGAACGCCCTGCCTCATGCGTTTCTTCATTACCTGTTTGTGAATCAAAAAGCCTACCAAAACAGGACTATCGAAGATGAACTGTTTACGCACGAATTAGCGCACATTCGTCAACGGCACTCTATTGACATTCTGCTGATCGAATTGCTGACGTGCTTTTTCTGGTTCAACCCGATGCTGATTTGGTTCAACCGCGCCATTCGGCTTAATCACGAATTCTTAGCCGACGAAACCGTCATAAACCAAAGCTCCAACGTAGTCTCTTACCAGCATTTATTACTCAATAAACTCACCCCCGTCCCACCCGTTTTTTTGACCAGCACGTTAACGTTTCAAACCACAAAACAACGCTTCAAGATGATGACCAAACAGACGTCCCCCGCAAAAAAAGGGGCGGCAGCGATCAGTGCCGTACTCCTGCTGGTAATGCTCACCATTACCGTGAACACCCAAACCACAGCGCAGGTTGGGTCAACGCCAACCAAGCCGACTGTTGCGGGAAAACCAGGACCCAAGACCGATATGGACGTGGCCGAAATGGAACGGCGGTTCGGCACTAAGATGGTAACGCTGCCGAATCGGGACAAATACCGGAGAGCTCCTCAAAAGAAATTTTCGGAACTGACCGCAGCCGAGAAGAGACAAGTAATTTATTTAGCACCGGAAGCCCGAGAAACACCCACGGAAGCCGAGTTTACAGCGTGGAAAAACGCCCAAAAATACGGCGTCTGGGTCAATGAGAAGCGTATTCGTAACTTCGCTAACACATTACTGACAGCGAGTGACATCGTTGCTTACTCGGGTAGTTACGTCCACAAAAACGCCCGCCAGCCCGAAGGCTATTTGTACCAGATGGACTTAATGACGAATCAGCATTACGAAGCTTACTTGAAGGAGAGCGCGGAATCTCCGTTTTTGATTCTGATGGTTCCGAACCCAAAAAGTCGATAACACGCCGGAAAAGTTTGCGGGTAGAACGGTAATAATGAAGTCCCGAATTTTGCTTCCGGGTCGTAGTCAATGATGAACCACTCGTGGTCGTGGTACAATACAACACGCTACTATTCACTTTCAGCCTACTCTTTAGCACCTGTCACCACCTGCAACAGCCACGCGATGCCGACGACTAACAGACAGCCGATTACGTTGAGCCACAGGAACGCCGTCAGGTTCAGATACCAACTCAGCACCACCAGCACTTCAGCAATAATAGTGGCCCAGAACGTGGCCCGCCCGCCGATGGATTTGACGTAAAACGCCACCACGAACACGCCCAGAATGACGCCGTAAAACAGCGACCCCAGGATGTTGACGGCTTCGATCATGCTGCCCAGCCGATTAGCGAACTGCGCCACCACGATGCAGAACACGCCCCAGCCCACCGTGGCCCAACGCGACGCCCGCAGGTAATGCGCGTCGTCGGCGTCGCTTCGGACGAGCCGTTTGTACACGTCCACAACCGTCGTCGACGCCAGCGAGTTGTAGGCCGACGCAATGGACCCCATCGACGCGCTGAAGATAACGGCAATCAGCAACCCGATCAGGCCGTGGGGCAGGTAGTCGAGCACGAACCGCAAAAATACGTAGTTGACGTCGTTGGTATCGGCAGCGGGGTTGTTTTGTTCGATGAGCTTGACCACGTCGGCTTTCACCGTTTTCAGGGCGTCGTCGGTTTGGCGCAGCACCGCCCCGGCTGCGTCCTGACCGGGTTCGTCATCAGCGTCGAGGGCTACCTGCATGTCGAGCACGGCCCGCTGCCGCAGCGACGCTAAGTTTTGGTGCTTTATTTCGGCGAGTTGGTAAGCCCCCGCGTATTGGCTCGTTTTGAGCTTGTCGGTTTCCTGCTTGTTGAAAAACGTGGGGGCGGGATTGTACTGGTAGAACACGAACACCAGCACCCCGACCAATAGAATCAGAAACTGCATCGGCACCTTCAGCAGCCCGTTCATCAGCAGCCCCAACCGAGACTGCGCGATGGTTTCGCCCGTCAGATACCGCCCCACCTGCGACTGATCGGTGCCGAAATAAGACAGTTGCAGAAAAAAACCGCCGATCAGGCCCGACCACAAATTGTAACGGCTGTCGGGGTCGAACTCTACGTCGATCAGGTTCATGCGCCCGGCTTTGCCCGCCACATGCAGCGCATCCACAAAACCGACGCCCTCGGGCAGCATCCTGACCGTTAGGAAACCCGCCAACGCCATCGCAAACGTGACGATGGCCATTTGCTGGAGGTGCGTATGGGAAATGGCTTTGGTGCCGCCCGTGACGGTGTAAATCAGCACGATACCGCCCATCAGCAGGTTGGTCCAGTAGATGTTCCAGCCCAAAATCGTAGACAGAATAATGGCCGGAGCATAAATCGACAGGCCCGTAGAGAGACCGCGCTGGATGAGAAAAAGCCCCGACGTCAGCGTCCGGACGCGCACGTCGAAACGGCTTTCCAGGAACTCATACGCCGTAAATACTTTGAGTTTGTGGAAGATCGGCACGAACGTCACCGACAGCACGACCATCGCCAGGGGCAGACCAAAGTAGAATTGCACGAAGCGCATTCCGTCGGCAAAGCCCTGTCCCGGTGCCGACAAAAACGTGATGGCACTGGCCTGCGTGGCCATCACCGAAAGCCCCACGTGATACCACGGCAGCGACTGCCCCGCCAGCAGGTAATCGTCCATGCTGCTGCTCCGTTTGCTGCGAATGACACCGTAAACGATCACGCCCAGCAACGTCAGCACAAGGACGCTCCAGTCCAGTACACTCATGACAGCCAGCGCATCAAGGCATAAAACAGGATGATTTCAACGGCCAAACTACCGATGACGATGGCATAGAGCCGGGGCCACGAACGGGCAAAAGGGGGCAAATCGGACGGGGTATCGGGCATGAAAACGGCAGGCTGTCTGATTAGAACGGCGAAATTACGGCAAATCGGTGTACCGCGTCCGATAATCCCGCCATTGGTTTTTTCAGACAGGACCGCTGGATTTATGGGAAAGAACAAGAATGCATCTCGTTATTTCTGTAAATCAGCTCCGGCGGCCCGGCTGTCATCCTGGCCAAACGCCCTACTTGCCGATCCGCAGGTGATAGCTGCCGAACGGTGTCGGCGTAAGAGGTCCGCGCCAACGGTTACCGATAACAACGGGCAAATAAGCGGCTACGTCGAAGGCATGACGGCGACGGTCGAAGCGAACCCCACCCGACAGCAGACCGGCAAAATCGACGGTCCGGCCCCCGCTGCCGCCAAAAAGCACGAAGTTTTCGGTAATGAAACTTAATTTGGGACTGACCTTGCGCACCAACCCGAACGTGCCGATTACGTTGCGCGACAGGCTGCCGTTGGAGACGCTCCAACCCAGTCCGAAGGTGGTATTATTCTGCCGGTCGCCGGTCGTTACGATGCCCTGGAGGTAGGTGATGCCTTCCACGTTGCGGTCGAAGCGAACACCGACATACTGCGCCTGAACGCCCAGCCGTACCCGGTTGCTGACCGGGAACGACACTTTGGTATTCAGGCTGAAGAGTCTGATGGGCACAAATGAATAGAAGGTCGTGCCCACGCTCCAGTTGTCAGTAATGCCGTAGTCGAACTGACTGACATACAGCAGGTAATTCCTAAAATAGACCCGCCCCTTTTCGGCCTGAAACGCCGTGGGAGCCAACCGCATCGTTTGGGGAAACAGGTTGGGATAGGCCGCCCCGTCATTGCCCCGCGTTCGCTCCCGGTCAATGCGGATGATTTGGTCGGTACGAAGCCGGACTTCGCCGAGGTTACGGGTTCGGATCACGGTTTCGGTGCTGTCTTCCCGCAAGAGATCGCCCCGCAGTTCGGTCCCGTCGCGGAGCACAACGGTGTACACCGGCCGGACCGGTTGTTTGGCCGACTTTGGTTGTTTCTGATAATACTCATCCGCCTGCGCCGTTGCCAGCAGCGGCAACAAAAACAACATACAGGCTAAATAATGTCTCATGCAGTGGTGGGGTTCAATCGCGCCCAATTAGCAAATTATACCCGACATACGGAAAAAAGCGCACACTACGGCCCCTGTCCCAACCCCTGTCCCAACGGTAAGGCCCTTCGTAAATAAGCGAGTAAACGCCCAGATCGAACGCATGACGCCGACGGTCGATGCGCAGCGCGGCCGATACCGACGCCCGTTGGTCGCTGTAGAAAAAATAGGTCCGGCCCGGATACAGGGTGTTGTCGCTGACGAAGGTCAGGCCGGGCGAGAGTTT
>JAYTAC010000189.1:0-1803 GCA_043737755.1 Spirosoma sp. | reverse complement strand
CGTCGCACGCGGCTACCACGTTCGCCCTTGCCACCAGTCTCTGGCTTCTGCTTGGTCAGCAACAACCGTGGGTCCGGTGGGCGTTCGCCTGGGCCGCCCTCATTGCCTACAGCCGGATTTACGTGGGTGTTCACTATCCGCTCGACGTACTGGCGGGCAGTGGTGTCGGGGTGTTGTCGGCGGTGATGTGCGTGGCGGTGTATACCACAGTGCATCAGCGGTTTGGCGGGCGGAAAACAGCGTAATTACTGAGGACGCCGGGCGTTATCCCGTTGCAAAAGTTTTCGGTCAAAACGACGCTCAATCCGCCAACAAACAACTGATATGTCCGGTTGTGTGCCTATTGTGACCGGTGAGCAAAACCATCTTGCTGAGGTCAAATGCTCTTATGCAAAGCGATATTGACACACCAACACACCCAATCACCAGTTATTTATTCAATTCATCCCTTCCTTCGCCATCGCTGCTGGTGAGCGTTGTTGTTCCGGTGCGCAACGAAGCGCACCATTTAGAGCAAACGCTCGACGCCCTGCGCAGTCAGTGCCATGCCGACGGGCAACCCCTCGACCCGGCCACGTATGAAGTGTTGCTGCTGACCAACAACTGCACGGATCACTCCTACGACGTGGCCCGCCGGTATCAGCAACGTTACCCGTCGTTTCCGCTGCACATCGCCAACATCCAGCTACCGCCCGGCAAAGCCAACATCGGCACGGTTCGACGGCTGCTGATGGACGAAGCCTACCGGCGGCTGACCAGCACAAGCGCGGGCGCGGGCTGCGGCATTATTGCCTCTACCGATGGTGACACCGTTGTGGACCGGCATTGGCTGCACTACATCACGCTCGAAATCGCCAAGGGCAACGATGCCGTTGGCGGGCGAATCCTGACCCGGCCCGACGGCAGTCAGGTACGGCTGTTTCACCTGCGAAACGTGCTTTACCGGACGCTGATTGCCCAGGCCGAAGCCGTGCTGGACCCCACCCCGCACGACCCGTGGCCCCGTCATTTTCAGCACTTTGGAGCCAGCATCGCCGTCACCTGCCAGATGTACCAAAAGACGGGCGGCCTGCCCCAGAAGCCGTATCTGGAAGACGAAGCGTTTTACAAAGCCCTGCTGCGCACCGACGCCAAAGTGCGGCAGAGTCCGCACGTGAAAGTGATAACCTCCACCCGGCAGGACGGGCGGGTGGCCATTGGCTTCTCGGAGCAGTTGCGGTATTGGTCGGTGATGGTGCGGCTGAATAAGTGCCAGGTTGCCGAACCCGCCGAAGCCGTCATTCTGCGCCTGCGCAACCGGCAGTGCCTGCGGACTTACTGGAACGCACGGACCCAGCCCGACCCTGATGCCCTGCTGCCCATTGCCGCCGATCTGCTGCTTGACCCGGCGTGGCTGCACCGCATGACTCAGAAATGTACGTACTTCGGGCAATTGTGGGAACAGGTCGAAAAGAGGATGGCTACCAGTGACTGGACTAAGAAACACCGTTCCGTTTCGATCACGACGGCTATTCAGTCACTGCGGGCTTTTCTGAGGGAGTAGCCGTACCACCGGGATACGTACCTCACCGCTTCTGAAACAAATCCAGCCGGTACTTGTCCGTTCGCTGATTAAGCAGGTGTATCAGGGGCCAGTCATCCCCGGCCGTGGCCATGAACTGCTCATGTACCTGGTCGCCGGTGAGCGGGTAATCGGGCACGACGGGCGTCCAGTGAACCAGCAGCAAATGCCCACCCGGCTCCAACTGATCGAGCATCCGCTGCCGCGCCCGGTGCAGGTCTTCCATCACTAAATAATAGCCC
>JAYTAC010000188.1:0-4653 GCA_043737755.1 Spirosoma sp. | reverse complement strand
CGCGCCGACCCAGCATACTCGCCTGTCGGCTTTCGCAGGCGATCCGGTAGTCGGACAGGACTTTTTCGCGGGAAAGAATATCGGTTGCGCGGAGTTGTTCGTTGGCTATCACAGCAGCGTTACGGGTAGAAAGTGTCCAACAGTAGATTATTGATGAAGTAACAACGGGTGCTGTTTCGGTCGGCACCGCGTGAAAGTAAAAGTAAGCTAAAACGGACCGGCTTTCAAAAAAACCAATTTCTGCGTTTATTTGTTGGCAAGCCGACGGTTTGTAACAATTTGGCAAACTGTTTGCCCGAGAGTACAGTCAGCGGCATTGCATCTTAACAACCAAACCATAATTCCGTTTAGTCCGATGAAAACTATTTTTTCACTTTTCGTAGCTTTATTTGTGTTCGTCGCAGTTGGCTACGCCCAGAAGGGAACCATGAAGTTTGCCAAAGAAACGCACGACTTCGGCAAGATCGAGCAGGGCAAGCCGGTAACGCACGTATTTGAGTTCAAAAACTCAGGTGCCGACCCCGTCGTCATCAACGATGCGCAGGCTTCCTGTGGTTGCACCAAACCGAACTGGACGCGTGAGCCGATCATGCCCGGCAAAACGGGTTCGGTATCGGCAACGTTCAACGCGGCAGCGGCTGGTCAGTTCACCAAAACAGTAACGGTAACCAGCAATGCAGAGGCCGGACAGACGGTTTTGTATCTGAAAGGCGAAGTGACGACCCAAAAAGAATCGGCAGCATCGTCGCCTTCACCCGATATCAAAGGCACCAAGAAAAGTACCAAAACCTCGCGGTAATACCCCGAACGACTGACAGTACAATTCAAGAAAAGGTGTCCTGCCAATGAGCGGGGCACCTTTTTTCATGCCCTGATTTTGCCCCGTCCGGCCCCGCAACCGACTGGCTAACCCGGCGTCCACTGGTCTAAAATTGCGTTTAGACTCCATAAATCGGACGTATTTTTACGGAGCTTTCTGACTGATTTTACACTCATGACACCACCCCAACGCTGACTCAGTCATTTATTTCCAGTATCGTTCCCATCCATTTTTGATCAATAAATTGTTGCTTTAGCAGTGCTCTGTCGGCCTGTCTTACCGTACGCAGCTTGTTGCTGTCGTACTCACTTTGCAAACTGTAATTCATACAAACCATGTTTTTTCTTGTCATCGGTATTTTCGCACTCGTTGCCGGATTTGCCATCAACACGCCCGCGTTGGCATTTTCGCGCTACTCCCGTCCCGTTAAAGTAGTTGGGGTCATTCTTATTGTGCTGGGACTACTCACCTCCAGCGTCCGGCAAATCGACGCCGGTCAGGTAGGGGTTGTTTCATTGTTCGGTAGCGTAAGCGGCCAATCGCTCAACTCCGGCCTGAGTTTCGTTAATCCATTGGCCGACGTAACCGAGTTCGACATCAAGACTCAGAATTACACCATGTCGGCCACCACCGACGAAGGCCAGCGGCAGGGCGACGACGCCATTCGGGTGCTGACCGCCGACGGTTTGGAAGTCGTCATCGATCTGACGGTGCTGTACCGCGTGGTGCCCGCCGATGCGCCGAAAATTCTGCGCGAGATCGGCCCGGATTACACCGACAAAATTGTGCGGCCCATTACCCGGACGCGTATTCGTGACAATGCCGTTTACTACGACGCCGTGGCCCTGTATTCGACCCGGCGCGACGAGTTTCAGGGACGAATTTACAAGACCATCGAGACCGACTTCAAAAAGCGGGGTCTGATGCTGGAGCAGTTGCTGATTCGGAATATCGACTTGCCCGCGTCGGTCAAGAAAACTATTGAGTCGAAGATCAACGCCGAGCAGGATTCGCAGAAGATGCAGTTCGTGCTGACCAAAGAGCGGCAGGAAGCCGAGCGGAAGCGGGTGGAAGCGCAGGGTATCGCCGACTACCAGAAGATCATTTCGACAGGCCTGAGCGACAAGCAGTTGCAATATGAGCAGATCAAAGCCCAGCGCGAATTAGCCGCGTCGCCCAACGCCAAGATCGTGATTATGGGCAGCCGGGGCAATGTGCCGCTGATTTTAAGCGACAAGTAAGAGGAAAGGTGTTTGAGTCGTGGGTATGTGGGTGGGTGTCGTTTGGGCACAAACTCATGCACCCACATTTTTTTGCGCACCGATGCAGCAACTCTCTAAACCTGTATCTTTAGCCAATGAGCCTGAGACGACATGGAATTTTAGGGGCAGTGCTATTGTGTGTGGGATTGCTGACGGGCTGCTTTCGGCCGATTGTATATTTGCAAAACAGCCCTAATTACCCGGTCGACATTTTCTACCCGAATCAGCGGCCCGACCGACCGTTCGACCCGATAGAAGACTTAGAAACGAAAGGAGAGGTGCCTTTGTCGGGCCGACAAACGGCGGACTACCGAATGGTTAGCCGGGGAAACGACATGCAGCAGAAGGAGGTGTTGCTGGCCCGGCTCAGCATGGAAGCCAAGAAACTCGGGGCCGACGCGCTGGTCGACGTGCGTTACAAATACTACACGTCAATGACCGTAAACGGCTACGTTATGACGGGCTTGGCCGTGAAGTACAAAAAAGAAAACTGATTACTTAACTTCTTCGTAATCAACATATTCACCGCCCCGCTGAACGGGCGAATCCGTGTTTTTGGTTGGGGAGTTCTCCACCCGTATCTCGCCCTCCCGACGCTTCGCGTACGCTGCCGCGTGGCGTTTCTGCTCTTTTATCAACTGCTTGCCGACCAGCAACTGGAACACGAACCGCCGAATCGGTGGCACAAACATGATGATGAGCGAGATAATCAGAATATACTTCATTTGGGGCGTCGTTGTCAGTCAATAAACGATGGGGCCAACGGTTTAGTTTTCTTTCCTGACTTTACTGCGGATGCCAAACGAATGCTATTACTTGGAGTAATGGCATTCGTTTGGCATCCGCAGTAAAGGCCGAGTTTGTCGCTGACTACTTCTCGTACAGCGTTTTTCCGGCGGCTTCATATTTGTCGCCCGCCGACCATTGCGGGCGGGTTGGCCGGTCGGCAATGAGCCGGGCCGTGTGGGCGTAGGCCTGGCAGAATTTATGCACGTAGCCGAAATCCAGCGATTCGGGGTTGTCAATGGCCTGGTGGTAGTATTTGCCGATGGCTTCGTCAAACGTTTTGAAACCCGGTGAGAACGTTGGGGCGGGAATGCCTTTTGCCGCGAAGCTGACGTTGTCGGAGCGGTCGAAAAGGCCCTGCTCGGGGGCGGGTTCGCCAAAGACGCCAAGCCCGGCGGCTTTGGCACCCGCTTCAATTTCAGCTTTGGCACCGGTCCGTTCCAGACCGATTACCGATACGATGGTGGTGTCGTTGTAGCCCGCACCATCGGTGTTGAGGTTGAAAATGGTTTGCTTCAGCGGTACCAACGGATGTTCGGCGTAATAGTTGCTGCCGAGTAGCCCGACCTCCTCGCCCGTGAGAGCCAGCACCAGCACCGAGCGTTTGGGCCGTTGCTGCATGAGGGCTTTGGCGGCTGTCAGAATCGACACTGTCCCGAAGGCGTTGTCCCGTGCGCCATTGAAAATACTGTCGGTGGGTTGGTAGGAACTGCCGCCCTGTTTGCCAACGCCGATGTGGTCGAAGTGAGCGGACAGAATCACGTACTCGTCTTTCAGCTTGGGATCAGTGCCTTCGATGATACCCGCGACGTTGGCCGAGGGCGCGGGTGTCCGGGGACGGCCGGAGGTGCGCAGGGTGGCCATCTGACCGGCTTCTTTTAGTTGTTTGTACTGATTGTTGGCGTTGTTGATCCACAGGTGCGTAATCGGCGAACTACCGACTGTGGCAGCGGGCAAACTGATCTGCTCCCGGCTGAAGTACTGGTTCACGAATCCCCACGGAATCGACTCGCTGTAGAGTTCGAGGAGGGCGGCTACTCCTTTCTCGGTCGCTAATTTGCGTTTGACCGCCGACGCCCGGAAAATCTCGCCCGGTCCTTTGGCTTCCGGCGAACCGCCCTGCACAATCACGATGCGCCCTTTCACGTCGCGCCCTTTGTAGCCTTCGTCACCATCGACCAGCCCGTAGCCCGCGTACACGACCTCGCCCGACACATCGGCGGGGCCACCCGTCATCACCGCTAACTGGCTGCCCATCTTCAGGGTGTCTTTGCCCAGGATCATCGTCGCCGAACTGGCGGCACCAACCCGCTCGAAACCAATGGACTGGAAGTAGCTGCCCGCGTCGCCGGCCGGTTTCAGACCCAGCAGCCGGAACTGTTCGGCGATGTAGCGGGCGGCTATCTGATTGCCTGGCTCACCCGTGCGTCGCCCCTGCAGCTCGTCCGACGCCAAAAAGCGGGTATGCCCTTCGACTTCGGCGCGGGAGATGGTAAATTCGGGGAGAGTGGCCATTGCCGCCGGAGCTTTGGGGCGGGGCGGGGCTTTCTGGGCGGAACGGGGTTGAGCCTGTAATTCGGTGGTTATGAACAAGCCCATCAAAAGGGCGAGTGTTGAATGGATTCGCATGTCGATTGAGTTTTGGGTAAATCTACGACTATGTGGGGGCGGCTTCAGCCGCCGAACGGAATAAAAAGTGACTGTTGAAATGACCGGGCGGCTGAAGCCGCCCCTACATAGTCGTACTTTCGCCGTTTGACTTATTGATGCTTTTGTTTTGATTAA
>JAYTAC010000187.1:0-4653 GCA_043737755.1 Spirosoma sp. | reverse complement strand
GATCGTGCTCAACGGTCACAAACCCCTGATCGGCCTGAACGTCGGCGGATACGTTTTGGCGAAGATTAGCCCGCTGCAGCGTCAAAATTCCCTGAATGTCGGCCTCGGACCGGACGGTGGTGACGGTCATTTGATAGTAGTCTGCGTACAGTTCGCCAAAAATGTCAGATCAACGGTGGCGCCGATACCTGGTACGTCGGGTAGTTCGATCCGGTAGCCGTGGTACGTGATGCCGCCCAGAATCGGGTCGTCGGCGTGCTCGAAACAACCGTCCAGATCGCAAAAACGGATGTTTTGCCGGGCGGCTGCGAAATGAGCATTTGCCGTCAGTGCCAGCCGCGATTCCGACATGCAGCCGATCATGCACGGTATTCCGGCCGCTTCGGCAATGGCGTTGATCTTGAGGGCTTCAAAAATACCCCCGCTCTTGGCTAATTTGATGTTAAAATAATCGACCGCTTCGGCCCGTACCAGTCGAATCGCGTCTGGCGCATCGAACAGGCTTTCATCGGCCATGATCGGTACGGCCGATGACTGGCGGATGTGCCGCAAACCCACGATGTCGTGTCGGGCAACGGGTTGTTCGCAATATTGGACGTTCCAGCCGTCGATGGCCCGCAGCACGGCCTGAGCCGTCACCACGTCCCAGCCCTGATTGGCATCAGTGCGGATGGGCGTTGCGTCGTCGATGGCCGTTCGGATCGCATCCACACGCCGGATATCGTCGCGGGCGTTGGTGCCAAGTTTGACCTTTATGGCTTCGGCCCCCTTCGCCTGAATCCTGAGCGCATCAGCAGCCATGCGTTCGGGCGAGTTGATATAAATGGTTTCGTCGGTGACAAGGATTCGTTTGCTGCCGCCCAGAAACTGGTAGAGCGGCATTCCGGCGGCTTTGGCAGCAATGTCATACAGAGCCATGTCGAACGCCGAGCGCGTGGTGGGATGGCCCGGCAAATAGCGAAACAGCGCGTTAACGCAACCCTCGATGTTGAGCGGGTCCCGGTTGAGCAACAGCCGGGCCATGTCCTCAGCGACTGCTAATCCTGACGCCTGCGTTTCGCCGACGATCATCCAAAATGGCGACCCTTCGCCCCAGCCCGTGATGCCTTCATTGGTTTGAATCTCGACCAACAGATTCCGGGCGTGGTCGATGGTGCCAAGTGAAATGGTGATGGGCGCGTTGAGCGGAATATCGTAGCGGTAGAGGTTGATCTGGGTAATTTTCATTTTTTTTAACACGGAGGAACAGAGGACTCACGGAGTACACGGAGAAAAACTCTGCGCTCTCCGTGAATCCTCCGTGTCTCCGTGTTTAAACTCTAATTTGGAAACTGACTCTTATCCAACCCCGGAATGATGCGGAGCGCATTCTTGTAGTACACTTTTTTCAGCACCTCGTCGGGCAGGGCCATGCCGTACATCCGCCAGAAGGCGTGGTATTTTTTGTGGTATGGAAAGTACTCATCGTCGGTTTCCAGCACCCGGAAGTACGTCGCGTATTCGCTGGGCACCCAACTGTCTTTGCCGAACAAAATCCGGTCCTGGTACTTCTCGAAGAACGTGCGCGATGCTTTCGGCTGACGACCCAGCTCGGCGATGACGGCTCCGATCTCGACGTTCATGTTTGGAAACACCCGCATCAGGCTGTCGAGTTTAGTCAAGTCGTTGGGATACCAGCCCATGTGCGCGTTGATGAACGTTGTTTTGGGGTGCTTCCGAAACACGTTGTGCTGCTCGGCGATGAGTTGTTCAAACGACACGGGGTTGTTCTCGGCCCGTTTGCGGTTGGGGTGCAGCTTCAGTTCCAACCAGCGTTCGTTGTAGCGGTCCATCGGGTCCCAGAACGACTTGGGGTCGGCGGTGTGAATGAGCACCGGGATACCCAGTTCGCCACATTTAGCCCAGATCGGGTCCAGTCGCGGATCGTCGACCCGAACGCGGTTGCCTTTCTCGTCTTTGACGTTGAAGCCGAGACTTTTGTAGATTTTCAGCCCTTTGGCACCTTTTTTTACATCTTCCTCCAAGGTTTTCACCGCCTGCGCCGTCCAGTCCTTGTCGTTTACGCTGGCGAAGTTGATGTTGGTAAACAAGGCCAGCCGCTTCGGACCCGTTTTCTGAATATTGGCCAATGCACCGTTGAGAAACTTCGTGCTTTCGCCCGGATTGCCGCTGAACCCGCGTCCGCTGAGGTTAACCATCAGGCCCATGTTCAGGCTATCCATCTGGGTAATGAGTCCGCGCAGATCGGCATCATCCATCTGATACTGGTGGTTGTGCACGTCGATGAACGGGTACTTAGCCCGACCAACCCTGTGCTCAGCCACTTTGAGCGTCGAAACGGGTTCGTATTCTTCAAAGTCGATTGGCCCGGCCGGGGTTACTACTTTGGGCTGGGCATATACCGATGTTATGCCGAGACCGACTGCTAAGAAAAGGATACTCGTTATTTTATTCATTTTTCAGTGCGGTGATTTCATTAATAGTTAAGCCTGATAGTTCGGCAATCAAATCAAGATCAAGTCCCTTTGCCAATCCAGCGCGAGCCACCTGCCGCGCTTTTTCGAGACTACCTCTTTCTATTCCCTGTTCCGTTCCTTCGGCTACACCGATTGCCCAGCCTTCTGCCATGCCTTTTACCATGCCTTTCTCCATTCCTTTTTGTTCCGCTTCTTCCTGGGCGGTTTCAAAAACGGCTTTCCAATCCTGGTACACCTTTAAACTGTCGAGGTACGAATCGTAATCAGCCTGATTGAATTTGGCGATTTCGGCTGCGTCGAATAGTCGTTGGAAAATACGCTCCTGTAGTTGTATGGGCCGGTCCTGCAAATCAGGCAGTTGTTTCAGGACGTACAGCCACTTGTCGTATTGGGTCACCAGTTCGTTCTCCGTCTTGGTGAAGTGCGGCATCTCGAGGTAGATGTACGTCAGCTTATCATAGAATACCCGGCACTGTTCATCTTTCAATTGTATGACGTGCTTTACGCGCTTCTCTGCCTTGTCTTCTGAGAAAACAAAATCCAGAATGCCAATCAGGTAAACAGCCGCCAATTTATAGTTCCAGTCGCCCTTAAGTGCCTGTTGCTGCCGTGGCGACGGACCGATAGGAAAGGTTGTGTAATACACGCTACGGTCAACGAAGAAATTCTGCCGAAGCGTCGGACCGTTAGCCTTCTGCATTTCGACCACGAACCGCTCGCCGTTCTGACCCATGCAAAAAATGTCGAAAATGGACCGCCGGTCGAGTTCACTGCGTCCGACCTGCTCGTTGGACGCATACGTAAGGTCCTGAATATGGTGTTTCTCCGGCAGCAACTGATTCAGAAAATCGACCAGCAACTCTTTGTTGACTTCATTACCAAACAGCGTTTTAAAGCCAAAATCGGTGAACGGGTTTAAATAACGATCCTGTAACATGGTCTACAGTTTACAGTTAGTCCCTTGTAATCAACGCCACGCAGTGAGCCGCAATGCCTTCACCCCGCCCCACAAAGCCGATGTGCTCGGAGGTGGTGGCTTTGATGGAAATGTCGTCTTCGGGAATGTTCATAACACCCGCCAGACACGCTTTCATGGCCGGAATGTGCGGGTTCAGTTTTGGCTCCTGCAACACCACCGTCACGTCGACGTTCGAGATTT
Organism: Spirosoma sp.; assembly: GCA_043737755.1. Taxonomy (GTDB): domain Bacteria; phylum Bacteroidota; class Bacteroidia; order Cytophagales; family Spirosomataceae; genus Spirosoma. Next base: position 1,017 of record JAYTAC010000187.1, on the reverse strand, counting down.
CGTAGCCCGCTTCCCGCACCATTCGCAGCACTTCGATCAGCAGGAGTTTACTGTCGACGCCTTTCCAGCGCGGGTCTTTATCCGAAAAATGATAGCCGATGTTGCGCATGTTGGCCGCTCCCAGCAGGGCGTCGCACAGTACGTGACACACCACATCAGCATCGGAATGCCCCACCGGCCCGAACTCGGCGGGAACGAGAATGCCGCCGAGCCAGAACGGTCGGCCCGCTTCGAGCCGGTGAACATCATAACCCTGACCCACGCGGATTTTCATTGGTTGTAGCCGATTGAGCGTAGATAAGCCTCGGTCTGTAACACGAATTCAGTAGCTGTTTCAATAGCTTTCTTCACTTCCGTTATGTCGTGAAGTTCATCTGGATCGTATTCGCTGCTTTGTCGCAAATCAAACAAAGTATGTAAGCTTTTGGCGTCCTGGCCCGTAAAAAGTCCTTCTTTGACGAAGTGATCGCCAAACAGATTTCGAGCGGCCGAATGTGATTTGGTCGTGATCGACTTACTGGCTAATAAAGCCCTGACCGCATCGAAATAAGCATAGTAGGCACGACCGGCAGCTCCACGATACAATCTACTATCAAATAATACACGGGCTTCTTGTAAACACTCCTCTGCCATCGCCATGTATGCATCTACTGTTTCATTCATACCGGCTTACCCTCCCGACGCACGTTTTGGTACAGGAATAACTGAGATTGCGAATACTTATTCAGGGAAGTTGGAAAAGCTGACACATGAACACCATACTTTAAACATAAATCGCCTATTTTCTCACTCATAGTCCAAATTTCAGCCCCAGATTTGACTACTTCATCTCGCAGTACAACCAGAAAATCCACGTCCGATTCTGCGTGAAAATCACCACGAGCATATGAACCGTACAAAACGACGCGGTCGAGCCGGTCACCGTACAGTTTGGTGAGGGCCTGCTTCACTTCTTCCGAAATCATTCGTAGCTGATTGGCCGTGAGTGGCTTCGGGTCGTACGTTATCTCCATGACG
>JAYTAC010000186.1:0-11216 GCA_043737755.1 Spirosoma sp. | reverse complement strand
GGGGATTGAACCAACTTAGCGAACTACAATTTTCTGCTCTGCCTGTGACCATAGTACAGATACAGTAAGCTTACAGCCCATAAGGTTTTAGAAATCGGATCAGTCCATCTGTTTCACTATGACAAAAAGACTACTCGCCGTCTGCTTTCTCATGCATACGTTGGCGTTGAACGCGCAGAACCGGTTCGGCAACGAGTGGATCAGGCCTGGTCAGGCATACCTCAAGCTGTCGATCAGTCAAGCAGGGATTTATCGGCTGAACTATCAGGATATACAAAAAGCGAACGCGGCTTTTTTACTGACAAACCCTGCGGACTGGCAGCTATTCTTCAGAGGGCAGGCCGTAGCCATTCGGGTGGTTGGACAGGAAGACGGGGTGTTTGGCGACCAGGACTACGTTGAATTTTATGGCGAAGGCAACGACGGTAGTCAGGATTCGCTGCTATACCGGCCCCAACAGCGGCTACACCCCTACCAGACCCTGTTTTCGGATGTGGCGGCTTACTTCCTGACGAGCAGTCCGGAGCAGGCAGGCAAACGTGTGCCGACAGTGAACCACACCACGCAGGGCCTGACACCCGAAAAATTCCATGTTCAGGAAACCGTTCAGGCATTCACGAGCGAGTATACGTTCAATAACCTGAGAGGTATCGAACCCCCGCTTCAGCAGAGTTATTTCGAGCCGGGCGAAGGCTGGTCCGGTAAGTTGCTGACGGCCGATTCGGTTGGCATAGTTCAGGTCAAACTGCCGGGGCGCGTAGCGGCTGACTGGCCTATTCGCCTGACGGGCATGGTCAATGGCCGCGATAACCTGTTCCACCAAATTCAGGTACAGGTAGATACCGACACGCAAACCCCATTAGTACCGTTGACCTTTCAGGGCTTTCTGAATCAGACATTCCAGACGACTATTAAGCCCGAAACTATTAAGAGCGAGCAACTTATACTACAATTTAAACCGGAAAAAATCGGCACCAGTCAGTTTTCGATTACCTACGTAACTGTATCCTATCCGCAGGCATTTAATATGGCAGGTCAGGCGACAAAGGTGTTTCATGTACCCGCCAGCGCACGTCCAGTAGCGTTACTTGCCATTCAAAATGTGGCCTCCGCTACAACAGTAGCCTACGATATTACGGACAAACTTAACAGCCGTTACCTGACCACGCAGACCAGCAATGGCCAAACGCAGGTGGTGGTCGACGGAGGGGGGCAGAAGCGGGATGTGCTGCTAACGAACCAGACTCTCAGGCCCACGTTTATCCAAGCGGTCCGATTACAGTCGGCGTTTGCGCCAGCGAGCGATTACGTAATTATTACCCACGCATCGCTGCGGCAGTCGGCCACGGCTTACGCCGATTACCGGGCCTCCTCCCCAGGAGGTAGTTATAAGCCACTCATCATGGAGGCCGACTCGCTCTACGATGCGTTCAATTATGGCGAACACAGCCCCCTGGCCCTTCGTCGTTTCAGTGATTTCCTGTTGACTAACACGGCCGTAAAACACCTGCTGCTTGTCGGTAAGGCCAATAGTTATCCCTATTTTACCAAGACTGCTACTGACGATCTGGTACCGACCATCGGCTATCCGGGATCGGATATTTTACTGACATCGGGTCTGAACGGCAATGGTCCCAATACGTCGGCTATTCCGACGGGTCGGCTCAACGTAACGACGAACGATCAGGTTCTGGCTTATCTGGCCAAGGTGAAGCATTTCGAGCAGTCGACACCGAACGGGATGTGGCGGAAGCAACTTATCCACATCAGCGGTGGAAAAACCAAAGACGAAGCCAGTAGTTTGCAGGCTGCGCTCAGCGGATTAGGCAATGTGTTTACTAGTGGGGTGCTGGGCGGGAAGGTGAATGCGTTCAACAAGAGCAATCCCTATGAAGCCATCGAGCCGATCAATATAGTTCCCCTGGTAAACGATGGTGTTAGCCTGATTACGTTTTTGGGCCATGCCGGACCAGCCATTACCGACATGAATTTCGGGTTTGCGTCGCCCCCGCAGAATGGATTCCGTAACCAGTTTTACCCGCTCATGATCTTCAACGGCTGCGGAGTTGGCGAGATTTTTTCGCGCTATAATACCCTGTCGACCGATTGGTTGCTGGCCCCCGAAAAAGGCTCGGCAGTAGTACTGGCCCACTCCTACTACAGCTACGAGCGACCAACAACCCGGTATCTAACCAAACTGTACAGCGGCCTGTTCACCAACCCAGCGACCTTAGGAATGCCTTTTGGTAAAGTGCAGCAGCAGGTAAATGCGGCCATCGAACAGGAAGGTGTCGATCTGTACGACGTAGGGGTATTGCTACAGATGATTTACCAGGGCGACCCGGCACTGAGTTTATACCCGCTGCCCAGTCCTGACTTTTCAGTAGAACTCAACGGACTGTATATTCAATCGTCGGTGGCTGGTAGCACGCTCAAAAGCAGCGATTCAATCCGAATTGTGGTTCCGCTGGCCAATTTGGGCCGGTTCATAACAGGCCAGCCCGTCTCTCTCTCCATCAGGACGACCAGCAAAACGTCGGTTACCAAAGCCCTGCGTATTGACGCCTTCCGATACCGAGATACGCTGGTGTACACAATCCCGCGCGACGAATCGCTACAGAAAATCGACGTACTAATCGACCCTGACAAACAACTTACGGAGTTGAGCCGCGACAATAACACCGCTACCTTAACAATCGACTGGACCAAAGCGGGCGTTAGCAGTAGTTATCCAGTAAACGCGTTGCCGGACCGGGTCAGTCCCTCGCTGACGGTACTTATCGATGGAGCGATCCGGGAGAACTACGCCACCGTCGACACAAAGCCTACAGTAGCCATTTATGTAGTGGATGAGAATCCGCTGTCGCCCACAGACAGGAGTGCCGTCGATGTATACCTGACAGCCTGCGCCACGTGTCAGCCGCAGCAGATTTCGCCCCAGTCCTTTACGATTGTCGCCGTATCGGCCAACCAGCTCCAGGTAACGACCCGGCTAGCTCTAAACGCAGGCGGTACGTATCAACTCATCGTTTTCGGGAAAGATGCGGCTGGCAATCAAACCCAGCCATCTTACACGCTCAACCTCAATGTGGTTGGTAGTGATGAGCCGATCACATTCACGACTTATCCCAGCCCGGCCAGTACGTACGCTAAGTTCGAGTTAACCCTGAATGTGCAGACCTTACCGACAGTATCCCAGTTAACGGTTTATACCCTGATGGGTATATCGGTTTTTGATGGTACGTTTCCCATCTCGACAGGAAAAAACACATTTCTGTGGCAGGCCAAAACGCCTGGTCTCTATCCCTACAGTCTGCGCTTGACCTGGCCAGACGGCCGCACCGAAATACGCACGGGAAAAGTGATCTGGCAAAAGTGATCTGGCAAAAGTGAGCGTTCACCTGCGTCAGGGCAGGCGGTTGCCAGCGATCAGTTCCCAGGTCTGCTTTGTACCCGATGTGACAATACCTTTACCGACGCAGTCGGGTGACGATTGGCAGAAAGCCAGCGACAGGTTCTGGCGGTAGACTAAGCCGACGGCCGGGGCATACACGCGAAGGTACTTTTGCTGACTGACCAGCGTGGAGTCATTGGTTCCGACTACCGATACCGTATTAGCAAAACTCAGCTTACCAACGGCAAACGGTCGGCTGGGATCCTGATACTGAAGCAGCGTATCCGGGCGGGCATTGTAGGCATTCACATTCCAGGACGTAGCCGTTGCAATTGGAAACGCCATCGTAACGATGGGTACGTTATTTTGCTGGCTAACAACCTCTGAAAGACTTTTATGGACGGTATAGATGCCGTTGAGTTTCCAGGCCGACTGTCCACCTGACCTGATCGACTCTTCGATCAAGTAAACCAACTGACCGTTCTGATCGTAAGAACTGCTGATTTGTTCCTGTAGCTGGTAAACCACTTTAGTAGACTGATTAGCCGCTACGTACTTTTCCTGCGTCACCTGATATACCCAGTAATCACCGATTTGCAGGGGGAAATAAGCGGCATCAACAGGAGCGGGCACCGTTGATGTCTCACGGCATCCTGCGCCCAAACCGAGTAAAAATAGCAGCACCAGTACGTATACGCTGCTTTTTTTACCCTCGTCGAATATGTTCCGCATAGATGTTGTTCAGCGCTGAGCTGGCTGGGAGTGAAGATACGAAAGATAACCCTTTGTCCGGGTTTTCGCTTACTTTGTGACTATGCAGGATTCAACCAGCTTTTTTCTTGTATAGTTACGGGCTGTTCCTTCGTCGTAATTGCTCTGTCCATACTGTCAAAGAATAAAACATGAGTGGGATTGCGGGAATAGTTCGGTTTGATGGGCAGGCGGTCGATTTGGGGGATATTGCAGCGATCAGCCACGCACTGAAACACCGGGGACCAGCGAAGACTCAACTTATTGATCACGGGTTACTACTGGCTTTCGGCGGCACTGTCGAAGCAGATGACACGGCCGGGATTTACGCTGTTACCGATGCCGACGTATTTCCACCCCACCCCACGGATCAATTTTTTAGTCAGAGCTATACTCAGCACGGGGCTGCGTCATTCAATGAAATCAACGCTGATTTCGCCGTAGCGTTGTGGGATGCCCGACGGCAAATACTCGTTTGTGCCAGAGATAGCGTCGGTGTAAAACCCCTGTATTATGTGCATCGTCCAGAGCATTTTTTCGCATTTGCTACCGAAATCAAAGTGTTACTGGCACTTCAGGAAGTAGCGGTCGTTCCCAATCAGCACAAATTCAGAGAGTACCTGACCTGGACGACGACTTACGTGCCCTATAGCGCAGAAACCTTTTACGAAACCATACTCAGCGTATTGCCGGGCCATTATTTACAGGTGGATGCGCAGACCGCCACCGTAACACCCTACTGGCAACCAGATCTTACGCAATTCAACAGTCTGAACGGTGTGGAAGCCTGGTCAGATCTGTTCAACGATTATTTTACAGCCGCCATCGATGCCCGCATAAGCGGCAAAACCAGCGTGGGTGCTCATTTGAGTGGTGGACTTGATTCGTCGTCGGTTAGCTGCGTGGCTCAGCACCTGCTGGGTCAGCAAAACCGGCGATCGCTCCATACTTTCAATATCGACACGGGGCTGGCGTCGACCGACGAGTCGGCCTATGTCCAAGCCGTTATTGAGCAGTGTCATCCCGAACATCATGTCGTACATCCCGTATCGGACGTGCTGGAGTCGATCCTCAAAATAAACCACCTGTTCGACCGGCCCGAGCACTTTATCATTCCCTCCAGTTTTCACCTGAGCGTTTCGGTTGCAGCCCGGCAACTCGGCTGCGAATGCATCCTGACCGGGCACGACGGCGACAGCGTTATTGCGACCTGTTTTGAGTACCTGGATCAATTGATCGATAAGGCCGACTGGAATGGCTTACAACTTGCCTGTCAACAGGTAGCATCGCATCCAGAACATAACCTGCTCTATGTCAACAGCGGGTGGCAACAGTTAAGCGGGCAGGATAAGATTGAGCAGTATGCTTTATACATCCTTGGGTCGGGGGCGGCAAAGCGGTTCCGTCGTCAGTCTCCGGGCGATTTTATGGCAACACTACGGCAGCAAAAACAACTGTTCCGCCTGTCGACAGAGTCCATAATGGCCTATTGTATGAAGCGAATTCGGGCAAAACTGGCCTATCAACGACTTATCGACAGTGCTTTTACGACCGAATTTACCCAGCGCGTACCGCTACGTCCCCAACTGTCGACGCAAGGCCTGACCACCCGCATAATGTCGGAATCTCATGTGCCCGTCGACCAGATTCTCAATACCACCAATGTCATTTGCAATGAGCAGTTGAACCATATTGGCTCGTGCTACGGGCATCAGTATTCGTTTCCGTTCTTCGATAAACGGGTGATTGAGTTGGGGTTGGCAACGCCATTACAAATAGGGTTCGATCGCGGGCGCGGGCGCGGACTGATCCGAAATGGCCTGAAAGCGAAATTGCCCCCGGCTGTGGTGTCGAGGCTCACCAAAACCAATTTTGTTGAATACAGCACTCTGTCGGCGCAGCAACTGTATACTGGTACGCACGAGCAGTTTACCTCGACCACCCATGCTATTTGGGGAATAATAGATAGGGCCACGTTCTCAACGATCGTTGCCGTCGTGTTCAACCCCAAAATCCCCGTCCAGAAGAAATCGCGTTATAACTGGCTGCTGAGCCGGATTATTTACCTGGCACTCTGGCTCGGATCGCTACCTAAGGGCAATTGACCGGAGCAAGGCCGGGCGAAAAATGCTATGGTATTGTGCACGATAGGGCTGATTTCAGCCTGGCAGTAACCGCTGGAGCGACCGACCCGCCCGGATAAAGACAGTGATAAAGCCCAATTCCTTGGGAATGTAGATCAGCCGTTTCCCAATTTTAAATGTGCTGGCCCGAAATACCCGGCTGGTAAGGAAGGTGAAAAAAATCCGCAGCAGTTTGGCCCAATGAGTTTGGGCATCTGCAAAGAACGTCAACTGTTTAAGCACCAGATTACTCATGTCCAAGGGCTGATCTAATTCCCAATTTTGCTCATACATGGCCGCCAGTATCTGAACCGGCTTCATGTCTACTAAGCCCTGAATAGTTGGCGGCAGTGGAAGCATCCAAACCTGCTGACACCAGTATAGACCTACGAGAAAGACATTTTCCAGCCCATAAAGCCTGATTTTATCCAGTAACCATGCCCAGTTGATTGGCTTGTCTTTTAGCAGAAAATACAGATCGTTGACGTAATAGACATGCTGCCAGATGTTCGTTACGCCGTGGTGGGTTACCAGTAAAACGACCTGTAGCTCAGTCGAGAAAGTAGGCTGGCTCAGGAAATCGTCCAGCCGAAAGGTGTGGTAGTGTTTATTGAAACACACCACGGCCCAGTGCAGATCGATGTCGAAATGGTTGGCGAAAAATGGCTTGAACAAGCTAACCTCATACAGGTCATCCAGTAAACTCCGTGCATCATGTTCCCAATAGAGCGTGTGCTTTTTGTTCAGACTATATTGGTGGGCTTGTAACAGACGTATCGCCTGGGGGGTCGCTTCGGTAGAAATCAATAGGTCGATGTCACCACAAATGCGCAGTCCCGGATCGGGATATCCATTTTCGGCTAAATAAACGCCTTTATACGCGATGTGCGCAATGCCATCGTCGGCCAGCAACCTGGCTACCTGGTGATATTCGCGCAGTTTTAGGAGATTGTCGGTAGCTGAAAGTTGACAGTCGCGACGCAGCGTAGCCAGAAAGGATTCAGGAATGGCAGGGATATCCTGAAGCGTTCGATACAGGAACGGCGTCAGGCGATGTCGGCCTGCCAGCGTGTAGAGCCGCTCCCAGTTTGGCGGGTGCTGCGTCAGGAGTTGAGTGAACTGAACTGTTTGTTCCGCCGACAGTTCGACCGCGCACGCCCTGAGCAATACCGTTAGTTCGGGGGAGTAGCCGACGTTCATCTACAGGGTAGATTTCAGGTGTTCGACAAACGCCCGTAATTTGGTAAAATTGGCGGGTCGATTCATCGTTGAGACTGGAATTGAGCGGGCAATAGCCGCACTTGTCTCAAAATAAGCTTTCAACGACGCGCCACTCAGCAGCGCGTCGGGCAGCGGAAAGTAACTGAGCAGTTCGACAGGCACCCGGCTTGGCGGGAGTTGCACAATCGACGATGTGGAATCGGTGGGGGCCGTTAGCACGAAGATCTGTTTCAACGGCACCGGCTTCGCATCGAACGCGATGGAATCATGCCACGAAAACTTGTTCACGCCCTCGCGCACGGGGGCCATCGGTTCGTGGTGGAGTTGCAAACCGGCAACGGCAGTTTCCCAGATTTTGATTTGCGAAAAGGCTGGCATCAATAGTACCCCGCCTGTTTCGGTTACCTGAATACAAACCATGTCGTCGCTAATAACGCCGTAGCCTTTTTGGGCAAAAGCTGCTACGGTAGTTGATTTGCCCGCACCGGGTTCACCCACAAACACCACTCCTTCGTCACCAATCCTGACAGCACTGCCGTGCAGCAGGAAATAGTCTCGCTGAAACAGTAGTAACCCCAAGGCTTCGCTGAGGGTGAACAAGGCAACTAATTCATCGTCCGTTTGGGTGGTGTCGACAAGTAACTCGTTACCATTCAAGGCCATAAACGCCACAATCGGCGACCAGTCTAACCACAACCGATCGCGTCCCTGCTGGCCGACATTAGCATTTAGACCCGCACGATACACTTTCGTAGCGGTCAGCGGTGGAGGTTCGGGGAGTCGGCCGCGCCAGATTGTGAGATCGACCGGTGTTGGGCTGACCGGGCCGAGGGGTGGCAACGGAATCTCGGAGCCAATGAGCAATCCGTATGCCTTGTAATAGTAATTCAACTCCATTGTAAAATTGACTCGAACGCCTGACTCGTCTGATCACCCAGAATCGTTTTGCCTTTGTAGGAAACCCAGGCATGTGCCGCAAAGCCATCGGTTTCCGATTTGCGTACACCAATATGTAGTTGTACATCAGGATGATTTTTCAGCAGCCGCTTGGTGGCCAACGCCTGCACCAAACACGTAAAACCAACGGGCACGTTAACACTGACCACACTAATTGCCCAGACAAGTCCCCCGATAGTCTGTCCAGAGAGATTTGCAGGATAGTCAGACGATTGCCCGGAAGCTGCTATGAACCGGTTGAAAGGAACAACCAGCAATAATCCCCGGTATACTATCAGTACGCCCAGAACCCGAACAAACAGCTTTTTATCCCGGTAGCTCAACGACCAGAACTTACCCAGTTTATGGCGTTGTCTCAATAAGCTTTTCACGGTGCAGGTTTTCTAAAAAAGACATGAGTTCTTCCTGACAAACCGACTCTTCCACGTCAAATTCAGCGAGCAATCGCTCCTTTATTTCACCAGCAGACAAGATCGGGTTAGCCTGCAACAGCGACCAGATAAAGCCCCCTATTTCATTCAATTCGTAATAGTTACCGGCCTCGTAATGGATGACGATGGTCTCTTTGCCCAGAACGGACGAAGACTGACTTTGCCCCATCTGAATGCGGGTATCGAGCGTAAAAATCATAGTTTATAACAATCTGGTTTGCTTTTAACTGAAAATAGCCGGACTCGTTGCGAAGTGAACGAGCCCGGCTATTTTGTACGTCGCACTGACAAACTTAACCGAAACTACCGCCGAAACCATCCACATTGGAACCGGCTTTCAGGGTTAGTTTTTTTACGCTGCCTAATACAGTCAGCTTGGGCGCTTTATAAGCCTTTTTGGGTGCGGGAGCCGCTATGTGTACTGTCTTCTTTGTGCTCATAAGATAAGAATTAATGAGGTGAACGAACTACCACGGTGGTGTCACATTCATTTTACTGAACAACTAACCGGTGCTTGCGTGTCTGTCCACGCTCGTCAACCGTGAGCAGGTAAACGCCAGCCGCTAACTTACCCGTAGTCTTCAGCAGCAGGTTACCCGCCTGAACACCCGTTTTCTGAAGCGGCAGCGACCGACCATCGGCACTGTAGAACCGCACAACAGCCGTCTCCGGCTCATCCAGCCGAAGCGAGAAGCGGCCATCAGTGATAACCGGGTTAGGGAACACCCCATAAGACTCCTCACGCAACACCACGGACACGACAGGGAACTCGGTGGTTTTGCCACTCAGGTCAGTCTGCGTTAAACGGTAGTAGCTGGTGCCCGTGTAAGGCATCTCATCAGTAATGTGGTAGGTCTTCATAGCACTGCTGTTGGCGGCAATTTCGCTTACTTCGCCTACTTTATCGAAGGCTTTGAGGTCCTTGCTGCGCTCCACCAGAAATCCCCGGTTGCTGGTCTCGAAGGAAGTAGTCCAGGTAACGTCGACGCTGTGGGCAGTTTTGGCCTTAGCCGTAAACGACACTAACGACACAGGCAAAGCCCCCCCCTGACAACCCGTGCTCTGTGTTACAGTTTTAGGCCCTTCAATGTTTGTGGCGTTACCGCCACCCCCACCCTGGAAGGGACCGTTACAAACGGTACTTCCTATGCTGAGACTTGAGCTGTTATTTCCTCCTCTGATGTTGTTAGCGACTGCGGCTAAACTAATGAATGAGCCAGAATTAGTTAAAGATAACCTGGACCCATTGTTCATAACAATCTTTCCTGCTCCGGATACATTGATACCCGTCAGCCCGTTGATCGTTATTGTTGTTGAAATGGGGATCGTCACAACGTGTGTGATGTTAATCGTACCAGCGAAGGCCGGTCCTGGGGGAGATGTGGTTCCGGCTGTGCAGGTAAACGTGCCAGGAGCATTGAAGTTGCCATCTTGCACCGTTGAGCAAGTCTGTGCGTGGATTTGGCTGGTTGTAAGGGCAACCAGCCATGAGAGAGCCACAAAGCCCTTCATTCGAGTAAATATTCTCATGCGTTAGTGGTATTGAATAGGTTGAACATTGTAAGACTACGCAATCTTACAAACTTCCCCAGATAAATACAAGGACTTTCGCTTAGAGGGTAATTGCTCGAATTCTGGGATTAGCTAACTCGTGTCGGAGGTAGTCAGAAAACAACCCTGTTCGTAGTTGATAGATGGTTTGACTGACTTGTTTAGCCTTGACTTGCAAAGCAACCCAAGCCTGATAGCAACACGCCAGGTGATTGCGTTGCGAACGGGCCTTGCGGCATTGACAACGTCCTGACCCAGTTAACTGGACTTGCAACAGTATACTGGAGATTTTTTTCAAGCAGCCATCTGAGAAGTGTAAAAAAAAGATTCCTGTTGAGCAGGAGTTCGGTAATTCAAGTTTGAATGTCTCCGCCGACGATTGTACCAGCCCTCAATATACTCGAAGGTGGCCAACCGGGCTGCGGCCCGCGTCGGAAAGTCAGCATGGTTAACCAATTCGCTTTTGAATGTTTTAAAAAAGCTCTCAGCAACTGCATTGTCCCAGCAGTTGCCTTTACGGCTCATGCTCTGTACGACGGGCAAGCCCTTTAGATGCCCCCGAAATTCATTGCAGCCATACTGGACACCACGATCTGAATGAAATAGAAGTTCACCCTCTATACTCCTGTTTTTGAGGGCCATACGCCACGCTGCTACGCTTGTATCCGCAGCTTTCAGGCCATCGCTCAATGCCCATCCGATTACTTTTCGGTCTGCCAAATCCAGCACGGTTGTCAGGTATAACCAACCCTCGCCGGTCGGAATGTATGTAATATCAGATACCCACTT